>NZ_JAZHOC010000053.1:0-89993 GCF_036553575.1 Methylobacter sp. Wu1
TGAGGTCTTTTACAACCGCGAGCGATTACATTCGGCCAATGGCTATAGGTCGCCCATGGATTATGAATTGCTGCATAAAGCGGCTTAACCGTGTGTCCGGAAAAGTGTTGACACATCATCAAGTAACTTTTCGTCTTGAAGCCGTATATCTTTGTTAGCGTTTATCTCGGCAATCCGGATTTGGTTTCTTCCTGTTACCCTTGCGGTGATATACGCTGCAAGCGCTCCAATGACAGCCCCTAAAAATATATATATTTCCTTTGGCATTGATTTTTCCTGCTAGGTGAGGCTTAACGTGCTGCTAACCGATGTGACGCCAAGAGTGCCGGTTGAGCGGCGGGCTAAATCTCTTAGTCTGTAGCACGGACCAGCCAATCCTTCAGTTGTGCAAGCGCTTGGTTTGGATTAGAAACACAGCCTTCTTCCTCGAATTCCTGCTCAATTGCTAGCCACAAAGCAATGCCGCGAAATTCTATCGACCATCGTGTAAGAAATGGCTTCAATGGCGGTACCAGTGTTTTTAAACGAATCAATCAGCGCAACGAAACTTAACTGCCCCCGCTCGAATTCAGCGGAAGACAAAAAGCGCAGCTTTTTGACGGTCGGCAGGAACGATTTGCTAGCACAACTTCCTGCCTCTTCTAAGTGCCCAAAGAACGATTGCTCCGATAGACGTTGCAACAGTAACAACAACGAATGAAACAATGAAGATGTAATACAGAGTAAGCTGTTCAATGTCTTCAGATTCGGCCGTTCCTGTCAGCTCCGCAATCCATCTCCCCAACTTCTCTGGTAGTTGGGGGAACAAGTCCAGATGGGTGCTCCAGATGTATGCATAGGCATGAGTTGCAACTACCAACCACAAGAGAAGGAGGATGGTCTTTTTCGTGCAACTCATCTGACAACCACCTTTCCATAGGCTGCAATCGTTGAGCCTGGAATCGCTTGTTTCGGCGCTCCTTTGAGAATAGCTCGAATTGTATTGAAATCTGATTGGCGATCAATTGTGATGCAACCTTTGCTAATACCTCTTCCAACTTTTGGGTGCAAACGGAAGTTGCCTCGTTTTACTTCATTGCAGTACGTCTCGTCATCTATCTTCCCGTCGTTTGAATACAGCGCAAACCAATCACCTCGCTGACCAAACATGTCATACAGCCAGCCAAAGATACCCCCTGATTCACGGTCAACAATGTAATAAGTCCCAGGTGGAATGGGACCGAAATTCGCTATGCACACAGCCAGTCGCTTGTTGACATATGGGTCAAGGCCGGAAAATGCATCGAATGGTCACTCCCCGATCTTGAACACACTCATTGGCTGATTATTCAATTCAAAACTGCATTGATACATTCACAATCTCCTTTTGATGCGTAATGACGCTAGCTATAAGTAGCCACCTTATCAGGTGTATATAAAATTGAAATCGCAGGTGTATAACGCCACTCTCGCAATCCGTTAGGCATGATTTTATAGTCGTCACTATATTGATATCAACCTTAATTTATCCAAACTCAAAAAACACCGCCAAAACCTCTTGATTAAGTCTGCGAGCGTATCCGTATTAAGCGCCATCATTCGTACCGAAAAGCAATATGTGCAGTGGATTAAGCGTTTTATTCTGTTTCATGACGTATATCCCTATACGCCACCCTAGTGGGCAGTCTTGCGGTTGTGCAAAACGGCTTTCCTGCCGTTTTGTCACGGTAAACGCCATCCTCAAGAGATGGGAGTAATCGAAGTGGAAGCTTTTCTAACGCATTTGGCGGTAGAAGGAAAAGTGTCGGCTTCAACGGAAAATCAGGCGTTATTCAGTTTGCTGTTTTTATATAAGGAGGCACTGTCAATCGATTTGTCGTGGCTAAATAATGTCGTACGCGCCAAGCAGCCGCAACGTTTGTCGAATGTGTTGACGCGCACGGCATTAGTCTGTTGGATATGTATAGGATTGAGAGGTGCAGTGATGCTTCCGCTCATGCCGCACTTATACGTCTTCGCCGATTCTCATTTTTTACAAAAACATCCAAAGTTCATCATTCGACATGGATTAATGTTCATCCGGAACCCTGCGCATTGTTTTGCGGCGTTGTATGCAGGCTTAAAAAATTCAGCGTCCATACGGCTTGAAAAATTGCCAAGCCGCCTCATATCATCAGCGAATGCCGAATTGAAACGGTTTTTCGACGTGTTATTGGTAAGTTGAATCTACTTGGAGATGATTATGGCTATTACTCGTTATGAACCTTGGAGTTTACTGAATCAATTGCAAAAAGAGCTGGAACGGGCGTATGAAGGAACTGCCGGCGGCGAGGGCTCAATCGCCACGGCCGAGTGGGCGCCTGCGGTCGATATCAAGGAGGAAAGCGATAGGTATGTGTTGCTGGCCGACTTGCCTGGCGTAAAACCGGAAGATATCGATCTGAGCATGGAAGAGGGCGTATTGACCATCAGAGGCGAGAAGAAAACCGAAGCCAAGGCCCAACGCGAAAACTACAAGCGAGTGGAAAGGACCTATGGCTCTTTCTACCGGCGGTTCAGTTTGCCTGATACGGCCAACGCCGAGGGTATTAGCGCCAGATCAAGACATGGGGTGCTTGAAATCGTAATCCCAAAGCGTGAAGCGGTCCAGCCGAAAAAAATTACTGTTGCATCGGAAGATTAGTAAAAAACGGAGCCTTCGGGCTCCGTTTTCTTATGTTGTTGAATGATGTTTAGCATGGATTGTTTTTTATCCTGCTTGTCGCCTGAACAGTTATGTACGCGTAGGTGCGAATTCATTCGCACTGTATGGGCATTTGTCCCGGGTCGAATGAATTCGACCCTACAGCTGAATTTAAATAACCGTCATGCTGGCCTATCCATAAAATTGGCGCTATGAATGTCTGGCTATTTTAAAAGCAATTGATGAAACGGTAGGTAAGCCGGGAGTTTTCTGATATAAATTTGCGGTTGAGTTTATGCTGGAGACGTTCTTGTGATCCGAATTCAAGGAGAGCAACAGCAAAGCCGCAATTTATAAAGATCCCGAAATGGAGAGTTAATATGAAAAAAATGCAGAATCTTAAATTGAGATTCTCTCTTGCCGTGGTGCTGTTGGCGCTATCGGCGACCACAACGGCGGAAACCAAAACAGCGCCGGCGGCCGCCAAGCCGGTGCACGGCGAATACAAAGACTGGCGCTTGCTGTCGGTTTCCCATCGGACCGATAAACAAACCCTGCGCGCTATTTTAGGCAACGATAAAGCGATAGAAGCCGCGGGCAAAGGTCAAACCAAACCTTGGCCTGACGGTACGGTTTTAGCCAAAGTGGTATGGAAGGAACGCACGCATCCTAACTGGCCGCAGGCCATCGTGCCCGGCGAGTTTGCCGCAGCCGAAGCCATGATCAAGGACAGCAAGAAATATGCCGCTACCGGCGGCTGGGGATTTGCGCACTGGGACGGCAACAAACTGGTCATGCATGAGGAAGCCAAGGCCAAGGAATGCTTTGCCTGCCATATGCCCATGAAGGACAACGATTACACTTATACATTTTCTGCACTGCAATAAGCACAGCGGGAAAAGCAGGTTTTGAAAACCTGCTGATCAGCGCGCGGGAAGGCTCTGTTCTTCCCGCGTTCAATTCTTTAAGTTCAGTTGCCGGTCAGCCAATCCTGCGGCTTCAGGTATTGCTCATAAAGCCGCGCCTCGGCACTGCCGGGCTCCGGCTGCCAGTTGTAGCGCCAGTGAGCGACAGGCGGCATGGACATCAGAATCGATTCAGTGCGTCCACCCGATTGCAGGCCGAACAATGTGCCCCTGTCATAGACCAGGTTGAATTCGACATAGCGGCCCCGGCGGTAAAGCTGGAACTCGCGCTCCCGCTCGCCGAAAGGCGTATCCTTGCGTTTCTGCACGATGGGCAGATAGGCCTCGGTATAATGGTTTCCGACGCTTTGCATGAAAGCAAAGCTACGTTCAAAACCCCACTCGTTCAAGTCGTCGAAAAACAGGCCGCCGACGCCGCGCGTTTCATTGCGGTGTTTGAGGAAAAAATACTCGTCGCACCATTTTTTGTAAGCAGGATAGACCTGATCACCGAAAGGCTGGCAGGCGGCGCGCGCCGTCTGATGCCAGTGCATGACATCTTCGTGGAACGGATAAAACGGCGTCAAGTCAAAGCCGCCGCCGAACCACCAGATGGTCGGCTCGCCCTGTTTTTCGGCGATAAAGAAGCGCACGTTGGCATGCGAGGTCGGCATATACGGATTTTTGGGATGGATGACCAGCGACACGCCCATGGCCTGAAACTCGCGGTCGGCCAGTTCGGGGCGCTTGGCCGTGGCAGAAGGCGGCAGATTGAAGCCCGATACATGAGAAAAGTTGACGCCGCCCTGTTCGAATACCTGTCCATCCGCGAGCACGCGCGTTCTGCCGCCGCCACCCTCCGGCCGCTCCCAATTGTCTTCAATAAACCGGGCTTCGGGTTCCTGGCTTTCCAGGGCCGTGCAGATATGGTCCTGCAAGCCGAGCAGGTAGGATTTTACGCGGGCGATATCATCGGTATTCATAGGCTTTAAGTGAGGAATGGTTGAAACAGGCGGGAAATCTATCAGTTTTTGTAGGGAATCGGCAAATAAAAACGGAATCTGTGTCGCCCTTTTTTATGGGATAATTGGCTCATCCTTTGTTACCCCAACAATATCAACCATGACTTTTCCAACTATTGAATCCTTTGTCGGCAATACGCCGTTAGTCAGACTCCAGCGATTACCCGGCGCCACCGGCAATACCATTCTAGTCAAGCTGGAAGGCAACAATCCTGCCGGATCAGTGAAAGACCGGCCGGCGCTCAGCATGATCAAGCATGCCGAGGCCAGGGGCGAAATCAAGCCCGGCGACCGGTTGATCGAAGCGACCAGCGGCAACACCGGCATCGCCCTGGCTATGGCCGCAGCCATCAAGGGCTACAAAATGACCTTGATCATGCCCGACAATATGAGCGAGGAACGCCGGGCATCGATGAAAGCCTATGGCGCCGAGATCATTCTGACGCCGGCGGCCGGCAGCATGGAGGCCGCGATCGATCTGGCGCGGGAAATGGAGGCGGCCGGCAAGGGCAAGATCCTCGACCAGTTTTCCAATCCCGACAATCCCCGCGCGCATTATGAAGGCACCGGCCCTGAAATCTGGCGCGACACGCAGGGCAAAATCACGCATTTCGTCAGTTCCATGGGCACGACCGGTACGATCATGGGCACGGCCAAGTACCTGAAAGAGCAGAATCCAGCTATCCAGATTATCGGCGTGCAACCGGAAGGCGAGTCCAAAATTCCCGGCATCCGGCGCTGGCCCAAGGAATACCTGCCGAAAATTTACCAGGCTGAGCGCGTCGACCGCATTATCGATGTTGATCAGACTTCGGCTGAAAATACCACGCGCGCGCTGGCGGCCGAGGAGGGCATTTTTGCCGGCATTTCATCAGGCGGCGCCGTGTCGGCGGCATTGCGGTTATCGGCCGAAGTCGAAAATGCCGTTATTGTGGTAATCGTCTGCGATCGGGGCGATCGCTACTTGTCGACCGGCGTTTTTCCGGGTTGATTAAGAGGCGCCCTTTTTGCTTTGCTAAAGATGAGGCTCTTTCTGGCGATCGCCTGTTTTTTAATCGCATCGCCAGTCAATGCTTTAGATGCCGCCTCGGCCAATATCAAAACCATTGAAGCGAATGGCTGGCAGTTGCAGGGCGTGCATATCGCTTTGACGGAACTGGCTAAAAATCCGCAGCAACTGGCTTTGACCATTGACAAGTTGATTCTGCCCGAGCCTTTTAACGATTTGAATCTGGCTAATATACACTGCGCTGCTTTTACCTGGGGCAACAAGGCCATGGTCTGCACTAAGGGGCAGGCCGAAATCCGCTCGCAACGCTGGCAGTCGCCGACAGCCGATTTTTCCTTTCGGGTTGCGGAAAACCGCAGCGCCTTCTCGCTTGCCAATCTGTATTGGGCCGGGGGGCGATTTGCTGTGGAAGGCGAAGAGGCCGGTCACCAATGGCGGCTGAAAATCCGCGCCCGCAGGGTCGATGCCGAACTGATGCAGGCATTGATCAGACTGCCGTCGGCTGAATTCAAAGACGGCCGCATCAGTTTTTCAATCGATGCGTCGGGTTCGAATGACGTCGTCCATACTATCGATGCGGCGGTCAATCTGAAAGATTTTTCTGGGCAGAGCACGGATGCACACTTCGCCGCCGAAAAACTGAATCTGACGGCCAGACTGGAGGCGTTTCGCGACGATAACGGATGGCAATGGCAACAACATGCTGAAGCCAGCGGCGGTGCTCTTTATGCCGAACCGCTCTATCTGACGATAGGGGCGCAAACAATTGCACTGGATGCGCAGGGCGACTGGAACGATAAAACCCGGCAAGCTGAGGTCAAATCGGTCAGTTATCATCATCCGGGCGCGGCGGCATTAAAGGGGGGCGCGGTTGTTCGGTATGACGATAAAGTAAGAATCGAAAAAGCCGATATGACACTGGCCAGCGAGGATCTGGCGGGACTGTCGGCAGCCTATCTAAAGTCCCTGTTTGAAGGGACGGCATTGGAAGGCGTATCGCTGGCAGGACGGATGAAGGCCGACTTTTCCGTCGCACAGAATGCGTTGACCCGTTTGACGGCCGGTTTCAGCGATCTGGATGTGAACGACGAATCGGGACGCCTGGCGATGCAGGGCGGCGATGGCATCCTCAACTGGTCCCGCGACGAAGCCTTTCACAAAAAATCCGAATGGGTCTGGCAACGATTGCAGGTACGGGCTTTGCCTGTCGGTCCAGCCCGGCTTTCATTTCTGGCCAAGGCGGGAACTATTGAACTGCTCGAGAAGACTAACCTGCCTTTTTTGGACGGCATTATCGCCGTCAATGCGTTCAAATGGCAGACCAGGCCGCAAGGGGAGCCTGAAGTTTACTTCGAAGGCAATGTCGATAAGGTGTCGCTGGAGCAATTATCGAACGCACTGGACTGGACGCCGTTGTCCGGAACGATCAGCGGCCACATCCCGGGCGTCGATTACCGTGACAAGACGCTGAGCCTCGGAGGCGAGCTGAACATCAAGGCTTTTGACGGGGAAATCAAGGTCACGAATCTGGCATCGTCGGGATTGTTTACCGATTTTCCAAGGTTTCATGCCGAACTGGAAATCAATAATCTGGATCTGGATCAATTGACGCGGCGGTTTGAGTTCGGCGGCATTACCGGGCGATTGTCGGGCTATGTTCAGCAGTTGTACATGGAAAACTGGAAGCCGGTCAGTTTTTACGCCTGGCTGGGGACGCCCGATGACGATGATTCCAAGCGCCGGATCAGCCAGAAGGCGGTCAGGAATATCGCCAGCATCGGCGGCGGAGGCGCGGCCGATATACTGTCCAGAAGTTTTCTGCGTTTTTTTGAAACCTTTATGTACGACAAGATCGGCGTGGGCTGTTACTTGCACGAAGGCGTCTGCCAGATGATGGGCGTGGAGGCGGCGCAGCAGGGTTATTACCTTATTAAAGGCGGCGGTCTGCCGCGAATCGACGTAATCGGCTATAATCCGCGGGTTAACTGGAACGTATTGATGGATCGGTTGGCGCGTATTTCAACCACCGATGAAGTACGTATCGAATAATTTGGAGCAAATCATGAAAAAAGTAGCCGTATTCGGCACATTGTTGTTGACCGCGTGTGTGACGATCAATATTTATTTTCCTGCCGCAGCCGCGGAAAAGGCTGCCGATGAAATCATCAAAGGCATCCAGAAGGAGGAAACGCCGGAAAAGACAGAGCCCAGGTCCAGTCGTCCCGATTGGCAGGTTGCCGTTTTCCGGTCGCTGGATAGCGCCATCAATGTCCTGGTTTCGCCGGCGCAGGCCGAGGAGGCTGATTTAGCCATTGACAGCCCGGAAATCAGACAGGCGCGCTCAGTTATGCAGAGCCGTTTCCCAGCGTTGAAGCGCTTTTATGACGCCGGTTATATCGGCATACAGACGGACGGGTTGTTGACGGTCAGAGATGCCGGCAACGTGCCTCTGCAGGACAGAAACAAAGTCAACAAACTGGTGGCGGCCGAAAATGCCGACCGCGAGCATCTTTACCAGGCCATCGCCAAAGCCAACGGTCATCCCGAATGGGTCGCCCAAATCAAATCAACCTTTGCCACCCGCTGGATCAATAACGCTCAGCGGGGCTGGTGGTATCAATCATCTAACGGAAGTTGGAAGCAGAAGTAAGCATGTCACGTAACAGATCGAGAAAAAAGCAGCTGCCGGAAACGCCGGTCAGAGTCACCATCGAATCGCTGGCGCATGACGGGCGCGGCGTCGCGCATGTGGACGGCAAGGTCGTCTTTATAGATGAGTCTTTGCCGGGCGAGGAGGTCGAGTTCGTCTATACCGAAAGCCGCCGGGATTACGCAGAAGGCAAGGTGGTCAGCCTGCTGAGTCGCGCTGACGACCGCGTTGAGGCGGCGTGCGCGCATTACGGCGTCTGCGGCGGCTGCAGCTTCCAGCATGTCGATTCACAGGCACAGATCCGCATCAAGCAGGATTTGCTGGTCGAGCAGTTCAAACGCATCGGCAAAGTGGAAATTCCTCAATTATGGGAGCCTCTGGAAGGACCGCATTGGGGTTACCGCCGCAAGGCGCGCATGGGCGTCAAATACGTCGCCAAGAAAAACCGCGTGCTGGTGGGCTTCAGGGAAAGGCGGCATCCGTATCTGGCCGAGATCGACAGCTGCATTGTCATGCATCCGGTCGTCGGCAAACGGCTGACAGCACTGGGCGAGATGATCGCCGGCTTGACGGTCAAGGATAAAATCCCGCAGATCGAAGTAGCGATCGGCGACGATGACTGCGTGCTGGCTATCCGTGTGCTGGAGCCGCCGACCGAGGCCGACAAGGAGCGCCTGCGCGCGTTCGGACGCGAGCACCGCATGAGCATCTGCCTGCAGCCGAAAGGCCCCGACACGATCGAGCCGCTGGATGGCGAGCCGGAAGTCATACCGACTTATGCGCTGCCGGATCAGTCCGTGGAATTCAAATTCAGGCCGGCCATGTTCACGCAGGTCAATTACGAGATCAACCGGAAAATGATCAACCGCGTGCTGGACACGCTGGATCTCAATGAAAACGATAACGTGCTGGACCTGTTTTGCGGCCTCGGCAATTTTACGCTGCCGATGGCGAGAAAAGCCGGTCATGTTGTTGGTATCGAGGGCGATCTGCCGCTGGTCAGGCACGCCCGGGAGAACGCGCGCCATAATGGTATCGAGAATGTGGAATTTTATGCCGCCGATTTAAGCAAGGACATCAGCGATCAGCCCTGGGCCAACCGCAAATACAACAAGATCATGCTGGACCCGTCCAGGGCCGGCGCTTCGGAAGTGCTGCCGCATTTCAAGAAATGGAGCCCCGAGCAGATCGTCTATGTGTCCTGCAATCCGTCGACGCTGGCCCGCGATGCGGGGATTCTGGTCAATGAGCTGGGCTACAAGCTGATCAAGGCCGGTGTCATGGATATGTTTCCGCAGACCGGTCATGTGGAATCGATCGCTTTGTTTGAGAGAAAATAGTGTTTACAGGAAGGGGCGGCCGGAATGGTGCCGCCCGCAGAATTCAGCTATGTATCCAGTTTCATGGTTTTTCAGCGCCTGTGATTTCCGCACACAACAGTTAGAAAAGCTATGACGACCTATAACAAGACGCCTTCCATCAGCCATATCGCCTTTGCCAGCTTTATCGGCACGGCAATTGAATTCTACGATTTTTATATCTATGCGACGGCTTCGGCGCTGGTGATCGGGCGCGTGTTTTTTCCGCAGAGCGAGCCGGCGGTCCAGGCATTGAGCGCCTTTCTGACCTTTGGCATTGCCTTTATCGCCCGGCCCTTGGGAGCGGTGCTGTTCGGCCATTTCGGTGACCGGATCGGGCGCAAGGCGACGTTGGCGGCTTCACTGTTGGTAATGGGGTTGTCTACGCTCCTGATCGGCTGCTTGCCCGGCTATGACACGCTGGGCGCATGGGCGCCGATTGCGCTTTGCCTGCTGCGCTTCGGGCAAGGTCTGGGCCTGGGCGGCGAATGGGGCGGGGCGGTGCTGCTGGCCACGGAATACGCGCCAGCCGGTCGCCGAGCCTGGTACGGTATGTTTCCGCAGTTAGGGCCGTCCGTAGGGTTTCTGCTGGCGACACTGAGTTTCTGGCTGCTGGCGGTCGGTTTGAGCGATGCCGACTTCCAGGCTTGGGGCTGGCGTCTGCCTTTTCTGGCCAGCGGCTTACTGGTTGCGGTGGGCTTGTATGTGCGTATGAAGCTTGCCGAGACACCCGAGTTTTCGGCGCTGCTGGAGCGGGAGCCGCCTCTGAAAATGCCGCTGGCGGTTTTGCTGCGGCAGCATCTGCGCGCCGTGTTGCTGGGGGCTCTGGCGATGGTAGTCTGCTACACGTTGTTTTATACCGCGACGGTATTTTGCCTGAGTTACGGGACGAACACACTGTCGATTCCACGGCAGCAGTTTTTAGGCATGCTGTGTGTGGCAATCGTATTTATGGCGCTTGCGACGCCCTTGTCAGCCTGGGCCAGCGACAGGTTTGGCCGCAGTCCCGTGCTGCTGATCAGCGGCTTTATCGCCGTTCTGGCGGGCTTTACGCTTGCGCCGATGCTGAGCAGTGGATCAATGCTGCAAATCACGCTGTTTTTGTCATTGTCGCTATTCCTGATGGGCGCGACCTTTGCGCCGATGGGCGCTTTGCTGCCTGAATTGTTTCCGGTCGCCGTGCGCTATACAGGCGCAGGCGCGGCTTATAACCTTGGTGGCATTTTGGGCGCGTCGTGCGCGCCGTATATTTCGCAGTTGCTGGTCAATCAGGGCGGTTTGGCCTGGGTGGGCGGCTATGTTTCGGCCGCTGCGGCAATCAGCTTCTTGGCAGTATGGCGCATCGGTGAGACCAGGGCGCAATCAATGAACGAATGCTACGACTTAAGGTAAAAATCCAAACGCGTCTATGAAAACCGATTTATTTCTGGATATTTCAATTAGCCAACAGCAGCTGAGCATTATGGATAACGGACAGATCCTGCGAAGCTATGCCGTATCCACCGCCAAAAATGGTGCAGGTGAACGCCGAGGCAGTGAATGCACGCCGACCGGTTGGCATAAAATCAGGGCGAAAATCGGAACCGGTCAGCCGCTGCATGCAGTTTTTGCCGGCAGGCGGCCGACCGGCGAAATCTACAGTGCGGAGCTGGGCAGGCAGTATCCGCAGCGGGACTGGATATTGACCAGGATTTTATGGCTGGGCGGACTGGAGCCGGGAAAAAATCGCTACGGCGAAGTCGATACGGCCTGGCGGTATATTTACATCCACGGTTGTCCCGATGAATTAATGAACGGCAAGCCTGAATCGCATGGCTGTATCCGCATGAAAAATGCCGATGTGCTGGACTTGTTTGATCGGGTGGCGGCCGGGATGCCTGTTTATATTCATTAATGGTAAGAGAGTCGTTTAATGTTGTTTTGTAGTGGGCTGATTGAGCGCAGGGATCTAAGATGACGCGTATCGTTTTAGGCGTGGAATACGATGGCAGCGGCTTTTCAGGATGGCAGTGGCAGCCTGAAAAGCGCAGTATTCAGCAAACGCTGGAGCAGGCTTTGTCGAAAGTCGCGGATCAGCCTGTTACCGTGACCTGTGCGGGCAGAACTGACGCTGGTGTGCATGCTTTTGAACAAGTCGCGCATTTTGATGTCGATGCAGAAAGAGAATTGCACGCCTGGATGCTGGGTGGCAACAGCAATTTGCCCGATGACGTCAAAATTACCTGGGTAAAAGCGGCTGTAGGTGATTTCCATGCCCGATACAGCGCGATTGCGCGTTTTTATCGCTATATCATACTGAATCGTCCGGCTAAACCGGCCTTGCAGCATGGTCGGGTCACCTGGTGTTACAACCCGCTGGATGCCGGCAAGATGCATCAGGCGGCGCAATATCTGATCGGCAATCATGATTTTTCCTCGTTCAGGGCGCAGGGCTGCCAATCAAAAAGCCCGTGGCGTATCATGCATTTTATTGACGTCTATCGGCATGAAGATCAAGTGATCATGGATATTTCCGCCAATGCCTTTTTGCACCACATGGTCAGGAATATCGCCGGCGTATTGATGGCTATAGGCATGGGCAAGCAGCCTGTAGACTGGACCCGGGAGCTGCTTGAGGTGAAAAATCGTAAATTGGGCGGCATAACAGCGCCTCCCGACGGGCTTTATTTGGGCGGGGTCTATTACCCTGAGCAGTATGGCATTGCCAAACAGCCTGTGTTTGATAAATTGCCGGCTGATGCCAAGCGCTTTGACTAATTTGATGATCAGATTAAGGTTTTTTGTCTAATTTGCAATTATTAACATTTCGGGTTAGTGTCTTTCTCTACTATATATAAATTACAAGTATGATCAATGTGAGTAACTTTTTATCTTTCCAGATTCATGGTGGCGGTGACCATGGCGGCGGCGTTGCGAGCAGCGTAGCCAGTTTTCTTAATTTTATCGAAGGGCTTTTAAGCAAAGAGCCGGCTGATCTTTTTCCAGCCCTCATGCCCGGCTTAGCGAGTTTGGATAATATTCATCCGCTGTTGGTGCATTTTCCTATTGCATTTTTATCGGCATTTTTTGCTCTGGATTTAGTTGGCACGCTGGCAAAAAAAACGCAATGGCGCATTGCTGCCAGTTGGCTTCTTTATTTCGGGACTGTCGCTACTGTGTTTACCGTGATTTCCGGCTTTATGGCCGCTGATTCCGTAGCGCATGGGGATAATGTACATGATCTTATGGAGCGTCTTGAACAAATTGGGATTGTTGTGCTGATCATTGCTGTGTTGCTTTCGATCTGGCGCATTGCAAGCGGAGGTTTGATTCAAGGGGCGGCAAACGGTTTTTTTCTGACGTCGACTGTGCTGCTTTGTGGCTTGATGGTTTGGGGCTCCGATTTGGGCGGATTGATGGTTTATAAATACGGCATAGGCGTTCAAGCGGTCAAACAGCCGGAGGATGGACATGTGCATTCTCATCAGAATGCGGAGGATGAACATGACCGACAGAATGTAGAGCATGATCATGCAGCCGCTCATGAACATGCAGAGGGCGACCATGCACACGATCACGAGTATGTAGCGGATGAAGAACATGCGCACGACCAAGAGCCTGCGGTGGACGACCATACGCATGACCATGCATCTGACGGTCATACACACAGCCACACCCATGCATCCGATGGTCATACGCATACTCACACGCATCCATCCGGTAATCATACGCACACTCACGCGCATTGAGCCCAAACGAGCTTTAATAATCGCGAGGCTGACTTGTGTCAGCCTTTTTTATTGGGCTCGCGATTGTTTAATAACGAATTTTTTATATATTGCAGACGCCACCAGCGCGGTTTTATGTTATTCTAGTCGGCTGGTTTTTGAATAAATTCTCATATCACTTTATGCGAACTCGCGTTAAAATTTGCGGCTTTACCCGTGTTGAGGATGCCGTGTGTGCCGCTCAGTTGGGTGTGGATGCGATTGGTCTGGTTTTTTATCCGCCCAGTCCAAGAAATGTTGATATCGAGCAGGCAGTTAAAATCGTTAGTGCCTTGCCGACATTTGTCTCCGTCGTGGCTTTGTTTGTCGATGAGCAGGAAGCTCGGATACGTGAGGTCCTGGAACGGGTGCCGGTTGATTGTATCCAGTTTCATGGCGATGAGCCGGCCGAGGACTGCCGGATCTATGGTAAACGTTATATGAAAGCGGTTAGTATGCGGCAGGATGTCGATATCCCGGCTCTGGCGCAGCACTATCACGATGCGGCGGGATTGCTGCTGGATGCCTGGCATCCGGATGCCAAAGGCGGGACAGGCAGTCAGTTTGACTGGGAATTGATTCCAAGGCAGTGCGCTTTGCCGATTATATTGGCGGGCGGCTTGGCGGCGGAGAATGCAAAGCAGGCTGTACAGGCAGTAAGGCCGTATGCGCTCGATGTCAGCAGTGGCGTGGAGGCGGAGAAAGGGATTAAGGATGCGCTGAAAATGGCGGCATTTTTAAGAGCAGTTAATGAGGGTGACAAAAGTTAATAACATGACAAAAAAATATAATATGCCCGATGAGCGGGGACATTTTGGCCCTTACGGCGGAATGTTTGTAGCAGAGACCTTGATACCACCTATTCAGGAATTGAATGAAGCCTATCAGCGGTATTTAACAGACCCGGATTTTATCGCCGAACTGGATGCCGATCTGAAATATTATGTCGGCCGTCCTTCGCCTTTGTACCATGCCGAGCGCTGGAGCCGTGAACTGGGCGGCGCGCAGATCTATTTGAAACGCGAAGACCTCAATCATACCGGCGCGCATAAGGTCAACAATACGATCGGCCAGGCATTGCTGGCCAAACGCATGGGCAAGACGCGCATCATCGCCGAGACCGGCGCCGGTCAGCATGGCGTCGCGACAGCTACGGTTGCGGCAAGGCTGGGGCTCGAGTGCGTGGTTTACATGGGCGCTGTCGACGTGGCGCGCCAGGCGTTGAACGTTTACCGCATGAAGCTTCTGGGCGCCAAGGTCGTCGCGGTCGAGTCCGGCTCAAAAACCCTGAAAGATGCGCTGAATGAGGCGCTTAGAGACTGGGTCACCAATGTCGACAATACTTTTTATATCATCGGCACCGCAGCAGGCCCCCATCCTTACCCGGCTATGGTCCGGGATTTCCAGGCCATTATCGGCCGTGAAGCCAAACAGCAATGCCAGGAGATGACCGGACGCCTGCCCGATGCGCTGGTTGCCTGCGTAGGCGGCGGTTCCAATGCCATCGGTCTGTTCTATCCGTTTATCGACGATGCTTCGGTCAAAATGTACGGCGTTGAGGCGGCCGGCGACGGCATCGCAACAGGCCGCCATTCCGCGCCGCTATGTGCAGGCCGCCCAGGCGTGCTGCACGGCAACCGCACGTATCTGATGGAAGATGACGACGGCGAAATCATCGAAACACATTCGATTTCGGCAGGTCTGGACTATCCGGGCGTAGGTCCAGAGCACGCCTGGCTCAAGGATATCGGTCGGGCGCAATACGTCAATATTACCGATAATGAAGCTTTGGAAGGGTTCCATGCCCTGACCCGCATGGAAGGCATTATTCCGGCGCTGGAGTCCAGTCATGCCATGGCCTATACCATGAAGCTGGCCCCGACCATGAAAAAGGACGAAATCATCATTGTGAGTCTGTCCGGTCGCGGCGATAAAGACATGCATACGATGGCACAACGCGAGGGCATAGTACTGTGAGCCGATTAGCCGCTAAATTTGAAGAACTTTCCAAAGCGGGCCGCAAGGCTCTGATTCCGTTTATTACGGCCGGCGATCCGCATCCTGATTTTACCGTGCCCATGATGCATGCGATGGTCAAGGCCGGCGCCGATGTCATCGAGCTGGGCGTGCCGTTTTCCGATCCGATGGCCGATGGTCCTGTGATTCAGCGGGCCAGTGAGCGCGCGCTGGAGCACAAAATGAGCTTGCGCAAGACGCTGGCGCTGGCTAAGGAATTCAGAAAAACTGATACAACTACGCCTTTGGTGTTAATGGGCTATTTAAACCCAATCGAAGCCATGGGCTATGAGAATTTCGCCAATGCTGCGCAAGAGGCCCAGATTGACGGCGTGTTGACCGTTGATTTGCCGCCGGAAGAAGGCGAAGAATGCACGGGATTGCTCAAGGCGCGCAGCATCGACCCGATTTTCCTGCTCGCCCCTAACAGCAGCGAAGAACGCGTCAGAAAGATGGATAAGCTGGGCAGCGGGTACCTTTACTACGTTTCCTTGAAAGGCGTTACGGGCGCAGGCCATTTGAATACAGCCGATGTTGAAAACAAACTGAAGCAGATCAGGGCGAATACCCGCTTGCCGGTCGGCATCGGTTTCGGCGTCAAGGATGCCGAAACAGCGAAAACTATCGCAGGGATAGGTAACGGCGTGGTCATCGGCAGCACGCTGATCAGCAAAATTGAAGCAAATCTGCAGGACCCTGAACGGGCCAAACAGGAAATTGTTGAATTATTGTCGGCCATGCGCCAGGCGATGGATAGTTAAGGCATAGTATAAAATACAGTTACATCCGGTTGCCTGCTTATAACCGGATGTTATGGTTTACCACGAGCCGGTTTACCATTGTAAGCATATGATGAAGCGCTACGGAGCGTAAAGTAATGAGTTGGTTTAAGAAATTAGTTCCTTCGACAATCAGAACAGATGGATCGAACAAAAGAAATTCCGTGCCGGAAGGCTTGTGGAACAAGTGCCCCAGTTGCAATGCGATTCTTTACAATGTTGAGCTGGAGAAAAATTTCAGTGTCTGTCCGAAATGCGAGCATCATCTGCGCATTTCGGCCAGAGCGCGACTGAATATGTTCCTGGATGAGGAAGGGCGTGAAGAGATCGGCAAGAACGTGAAACCTACCGATCCCCTAAAGTTCAAAGACAGCAAGAAATATAAGGACCGGATCGCGCAAGCGCAAAAACAGACCAGGGAAAGCGATGCGCTGGTGGTCATGAAAGGCAAGCTGAAAGGCAAGGATATCGTTGTTGCCGCTTTCGACTTTAATTTCATGGGCGGATCGATGGGCTCCGTAGTGGGTGAACGGTTTGTCCGAGGCGTCAACACGAGTCTTGCGCTGGGCGCACCTTTTGTAGTTTTTACCGCCAGTGGCGGCGCCCGCATGCAGGAATCATTGTTTTCATTGTTCCAGATGGCAAAAACAAGCGCCGCATTAACCAAGTTGTCTGAAGCCGGCATTCCCTATATTTCCTTTATGACTGATCCCACCATGGGCGGTGTATCGGCCAGTTTGGCCATGCTGGGCGATATTAACATAGCCGAGCCCAAGGCGCTGATAGGTTTCGCAGGGCCTCGCGTCATCGAGCAGACTGTCCGTGAAAAATTGCCCGAAGGTTTCCAGCGCAGTGAGTTTTTACAGGAGCACGGCGCCATCGATATGATCGTCGACAGACGTGAGATGCGCGATAAGATTGCCAGCATTTTATCGATGCTGATAGCAAGCAGGGCTGAGGCGGAAATGGAGGTGTCGGCGGTTGAGCCGGTGGCGCCAGTGGTAGATGTGTTTATCCAGGTTGAGCCGGAAGCAGCCATTGCCGAAGTTGAAGCGTTTGCCGATAGCCATCAAACCGAGCTGGGCGCGTAATTCCCTTATGCCTATCGGTATTCAGGCATTGTCGGTTAATGATGCATTTTGATTCGCTCCAGGGGTGGCTGACCTGGCAAGAAAGCTTACATCCGCTGACAATAGACTTGGGGTTGGAACGGGCTGCGCAGGTTTTTCGCGCGCTTAATCCCGATGGCGTCAAGCCGCCGACTATTACAGTCGCCGGCACTAACGGCAAAGGCTCGTGCATCGCTTATCTTGAAGCCATTTACAGAGCACAGGGATATCGCGTCGGTGCTTATACTTCGCCGCACATTCTGAAGTATAACGAAAGAATCAAGATAGACGGCAAACCAGTATCGGATGAGTTGATTTGTGAGGCCTTTTCCCGAATTGAATCGGTTCGCGGAGATATTTCATTAAGTTATTTTGAGTTCGGCACTTTAGCGGCGCTGGATATATTCCGGCGTTCCAATCTGGATATTCAATTGCTTGAAGTCGGTCTTGGCGGGCGCCTGGATGCGGTCAATATTGTCAATCCCGATGTGGCGCTGATAACAAGCATCTGCATAGATCATATCGATTGGCTCGGCGAAACCCGCGAAGCTATCGGCAGGGAAAAAGCCGGCATTTTCCGCGCCGTTACGCCCGCCATAGTCGGTGATCCCGAACCGCCGGCCTCTTTAATGGAGGTGGCTGCCGACAAGCAGGCGCGGCTCTATTGCCTGGGCAAGGATTTCGGTTATAAAAAACAGGCAAACGGATGGGACTGGTTTGCAGGCGGCCGGCAACTGAACCGGTTACCCGAGCCAGGCTTAAAAGGCGAGCATCAGTTTCGTAATGCGTCATCGGTTATTTTGGCAATAGCCGAAATGGCTGAAACCTTGCCTGTCAGCGAAGCGTCAATCCGGCAGGGATTGGAGAAAGTCCAGTTGGCTGGGCGCTTCCAGTTGATCAATGATGAAATTCCCGTGCTGCTGGATGTCGGACACAATCCTCAGGCAGTAAGAACGCTGGTTGATTATGTGACAGAGGCGTTCCCCGGCAGGCGCATACATGCTGTTTTTTCCATGATGAAGGATAAAGACATCGCCGGTGTGATTGAAATCATGCATCCGGTGGTCTTTGACTGGTTTTTTGCGCCCTTGGCCAATCCACGGGCGGCTATGGAACCGCTGATGCGCGAGATTTTTGCGCAAAGCTCGGCGTCCAATGTATTTTTTGGTTTTAATGGTTTTTCCGATGCATTCGCTGCTGCAAAAAACCGGTCACAGGAAAGCGATCTGCTGCTGGTTTTCGGGTCGTTCTTTCTGGTATCTGATTGCCTGGCTGAATTTGAAAAAAGGTGAGTTGATAAAATGGATCAAGAGTTAAAACAACGATTAATCGGTGCGGTAGTTGTAACGGCGCTGGCTGCCATTTTTATTCCTATGCTGTTTGATGATCCTGTCGATAATAGCGGCCAAGTCGTCAGCGAATTGATTATTCCCGAGGCGCCGATTGTCGAAGATAATGTGGATAGGCTGCCCGCCAATGCCGCGCAGGTTCTGGATGCGGAGAAGGGCGAGCCTGTAGGCGCTTATCCTGACAAGCCGCTTAATGAAGCGGAAATTGCCCAGGCTGAACTGAGTCAGGAAGAGTTGAATTACCCTGGTCCTGCCGATACTGAAGGTGCGCAGGATGTGGAAATAGTTGAAGATGTCGCGCAAGTCATCGAGGAAGAGCCTGTCGTAGCGCAGCCGCAAATCATGCCCGAAAAAATTCGCTCCGAAAAGCCGTCTGATGTTAAAGCGCAGGCCGTGGCTAAAAAGCCTGTGAGAGAGCCAAAGGCGGTTGCTGCAAAGCCAGTATCGGAAGAACCTGTCTATGAGAAGCCGGTAGAAGCCAAGAAACCTGCTGAACAGCAAAAAACTGCGCCGGCGAAATCAGGCGCCGGCTTGTCACGCTGGTACATACGCGCGGGTAGTTTCAGTCGTGAGGAAAACGCCACGGCATTGTGGTCTGAACTGCGCAAGCAAGGCTTTCCGGTATCTCTGGAAACGGCTCAGGTCAACGGGAAAACCTTATACCGTCTCAAAGTGGGTCCTGAGCTGGATCAAAAACGCGCTATAGCCATGCAGGAAAAATTGAATAAGCAAAATAAGATCAAATCCATTCTGGTCTCGGAGTGAGACTGATTGAAGCGCGGCATTTGATAAATCGGGCAAGCACATGATCTGGGTAGACTTTGTCATTATTGGCCTCGTTTTTATCTATTTAGTCATAGGTCTGGTGCGCGGTTTTGGCAGGGAAACATTTTCATTGGTGTTCTGGATTCTGGCTATCTGGGTGGGCTTGAATTTCAGTCGTGAGTTTTCGCGTTTCCTGGAGCCGGCCGTCAGCTATCCATTAGCCCGAATTGCCGCATCGTTTGCATGCCTATTGGTGATCACACTGGTTCTCGGTGGTCTAATTAGTTTTTTATTGGGAGAAGAATTGATTAATCAGGCGGCATTGACCTTTAGCGATCGATTCCTCGGTATGATTTTTGGCTGTGTCCGAGGGGTGGTTGTTGTCGAGATCATGATCATGCTGGCAGGGTTAACAGCGTTGCCGGAAGATCCCTGGTGGAAAGAATCTCGGTTTATTCCGCCTTTTCAGTCACTCGCGCTTTGGCTGCGGGACCATAACCCGTCAGGCATGGCGGGTTTCATTAATTATCGCTAAATTTTGTAAGGATCAGGTTAAAAAAGAATGTGTGGTATTGCTGCAATCGTTTCACATCAAACTGTTAATCAGGAGCTATATGACGCTTTAACAGTTTTGCAACATCGAGGCCAGGATGCCGCAGGAATCGTCACTTGCGAGAAGGGGCGGCTGCATTTGCGCAAAGAGAATGGGCTGGCGCGGGATGTTTTTAACAATGACCAGATGATGAAGCTGAGGGGCAATATGGGCATTGCTCATGTGCGTTATCCTACAGCCGGCTGCACCAGCTCCGCTGAAGCGCAGCCTTTCTATGTGAATTCTCCATTCGGTTTGACGCTGGCGCACAACGGCAATCTGACTAATACCGAAGAGTTGAAAAAAGCCTTGTTTGTCGAAGACCAGCGCCATATCAATACCGATTCCGACTCCGAGGTCCTGCTGAACGTTTTTGCCCATGAGCTACAGACGCTGGGCAAATTGCAATTAACCGTGGATGATGTGTTTGCGGCCGTATCGGGCGTACACCGGCGCTGCCGCGGCGCTTATGCGGTTGTCATTATGATCGCCGGATTCGGGGTGCTGGGGTTCAGGGACCCGCATGGCATCCGGCCGGTAGTGTTCGGCGAAAGACAATCCGACCAGGGGCCGGAATTTATGATCGCTTCGGAAAGCGTGGCGCTGGATGTGCTCGGTTTTGATCTGATCAGGGATCTTGAGCCCGGTGAAGCCGTATTTATCGAGGAGTCGGGTGTGTTGCATACCAAGCAGTGCGCTGATAAGATCGATCACTGCCCCTGCATTTTCGAGTATGTCTATTTCGCCCGCCCCGATTCCATCATTGATGACATTTCCGTGTATAAAGCCCGTTTGCGTATGGGTGAGAAACTGGCTGCGAAAGTACTGCGCGAATGGCCGGATCACGATATCGATGTCGTCATTCCGATTCCCGATACCAGTCGCACGGCCGCTTTGCAGATGGCCAATGTGCTCGGCGTCAAGTTCCGCGAAGGCTTCATGAAGAACCGCTATATCGGCCGGACTTTTATCATGCCCGGCCAGAAGATGCGGAAAAAATCAGTCAGGCAAAAGTTAAACGCCATCAGTCTGGAATTTGAAGGCAAGAATGTCTTGCTGGTCGATGATTCTGTCGTCAGGGGCACGACCTCCGAGCAGATTATCCAGATGGCCCGCGATGCCGGCGCCAGAAAAGTTTATTTTGCCTCTGCGGCGCCGCCTGTCCGTTATCCGAATGTCTACGGCATCGATATGCCGGCCGCTCACGAGCTGATCGCGCACAATCGCACCGAAGATGAGGTCTGCGCAGCGATCGGGGCCGACCGTATGATTTATCAGGATCTGGAGGATTTGATCGATGCCGTCCGCAAGGGGAATCCGGACATCAAGCATTTCGACACCTCATGTTTCAGCAATGAATACATTACCGGCGATATCGATGAGGCCTATCTGGAGCGTATTGAAGCAATGCGCAACGATAGTGCGCAGGCAGAAAGGAATTCGCACAATTTCATCATCGAAATGCAGAACTGCGGTTAAGGTACGGAACTCTCATTACTAGAGCTCTCTTTTTCTTCTTTATAAAAAACTAAAAACGATGAAAGACATTGACTGGAACGACTATTCTCTGGAAACCCAGGCCATAAGAGCGGGGCATAAGCGGACTTCTGAAGATGAGCATAGTATGCCGATTTTTGCCACGTCCAGTTATGTCTTTGACAGCGCCGAAGAAGCGGCTTTGCGTTTCACAGGCCAGAAAGCCGGCAATATCTATTCACGCTTCACCAATCCGACCGTCAGTGCCTTTCAGGAACGACTTGCATTGATGGAGAAAGGCGAGCGCTGCCTGGCTTTCGCATCGGGTATGGCGGCCATCATGGCGGTCGGCATGGGTTTGCTGAAAGCCGGCGATCATGTGGTTTGTTCGCGCAGCGTCTTCGGCAATACCGTGTTGATGTTCCAGAATTATTTCGGCAAGTTCGGCGTCGAGACCGATTTTGTCGAACTGACCGATCTGTCGGCCTGGGAATCGGCCATCAAGCCGAATACGCGCTTCCTGTTTCTGGAAACGCCATCCAATCCGCTGATCGAAATCGCCGATATCGAGCGCATCGCTGCAATCGCGCACAACCATGGCTGTTTGCTGGTTGTCGATAATGTATTCTGTACGCCCGTGCTGCAAAAACCGCTGACATTGGGCGCCGATATTGTCGTGCACTCGGCCACCAAATACATAGACGGACAGGGGCGTTGCGTCGGTGGCGCCGTCGTGGCCAGCGAGGAATTGATCGAAAAGCATATTTATCCGTACTTGCGCACAGGCGGCTCGACCATGAGCCCGTTCAATGCCTGGGTGTTTTTATCGGGCCTGGAAACGCTGGCGGTCAGAATGAAAGCGCATTGCGACAGCGCTTTCGAACTGGCCAAGTGGCTGGAACAGCAGCCGGCCGTCGCCAAAGTTCATTATCCCGGACTGGCATCCCACGCCCAGCATGAATTGGCCAAGCGCCAGCAGGCGCACTTCGGGGCCGTGGTCAGCTTTGAGCTGAACGGCGGCAAGGACCAAGCCTGGCGGTTGATCGATTCCACTCAAATGCTGTCGATTACCGCCAATCTGGGCGATGTCAAAACCACCATAACCCATCCTGCCTCGACCACTCACGGACGATTGACGCCGGAAGTCCGCGCCGCGGCCGGTATCAAGGATGGGCTGGTCAGAGTGTCCGTGGGTCTCGAAAATATTGATGATATTAAAAACGACCTGTCAAGAGGACTAAAAGGCTAGGCAAGAAGGGCCATATTCAGCTATATGGCCGAGCAGGTACTGATCCGTTATCTTGGCCTGTAACGGATCAGGGGATGATGCTTCCTTGGTCGGCATCGCTCTCGTTGATCGGCTTTTTCTTGCCGGTCTTGTCGATGCTGACAAAGGTGATATTGGTTTCAAAAACCTGGGCAATGCTGCCGGTATCGCGGTCTTCACACGACACTTTGACATTGTAGGTTGCAGCTGTCTTGCCGAGCCTGGTCAGATTGGTGTCAAACTTCAGAATGGAGCCGAGTTTGATGCTCTGTTTGAACACCACATTATCAAGTCCGATCGTGACGAACTCATGGCCAGGAAACTGGAGATTGGCCGCGATATAGCCGATTTCGTCAATCCAATGCAGCAGATTGCCGCCGAATAAATAGCCGTAATGATTCAGATGTTCCGGTAAGACTAATTTGTAGTGATCCATCGTACGCCTCGTGTTTGTAAGAATGTCTGAAAGAATGGCTTTCTCTTCGTTATGGAAGACTATTTTACAAAGGACGGCGTTTAATGCGAGAAAATAATGTCCTTAAGGCTCATCTGACAGCAAGGCATCCAGTTTCTTTTGCTGTTCCAAGGTATAAAGATCGTCAAAACCGCCGACATGATAGTCGCCGATATAAATTTGAGGCACGGTCCGCCGCTGGGTTTTGCGCATCATTTCCTCTCTTAGTCCGGGCTGTTTATCGACATTAAGCTCAGTATAGCGAACCCCTTTTTTATCGAGCAGGCGCTTGGCCATAACACAGTAAGGGCAAAAGGTGGAGGTATAAATCAGTATTTCAGGCATATGTTTATTAATAATTGCTAATATAGTGTGCTATTTTATTCATTATCGGATTGTTGTTCAATGCCGAGCGCCAATGATAACTGTTTAATCAGTTCCAGGGCCGCCGCCTGAAGCGTATTGCCGAACGCAATAACGCCGTCTTCATGGCCCAGCATGGTAAACAGCGAAGCCTGCTGCAAGCTGCCCGATTGAAATAATTGCTCGACAGCCACCGTCATTTCAACCGTGCCGTAAGCGATATCGGCCGAAGTATGAGGCAGGTCAAGTGATTTGGTGTGGCGCCAGATTTCGGGGCTGTGTACGTGTATGACTGCTTGTATGGCAGGATCTTGTGCGTAGACACTGGCGTGCGTCAGCGATTCGGAAGATGGCTGGCAAAGCCCACGAGACTGGAGCCAATTTCTTTTAGGTTCCGCTTCAGTGACAAGGCAATAGTGCTTAGACTTTAAAAATTCGATGTGTCCGGTTTGAGTGCCGCTGATAATGAATTGACTGCTGCTGGGTTCCAGCCGCCGGCTAATATTGCCGAATCCGATGTTGTCATATCTATCAGCGCATTGCCCGATAAGGCCGAGTCGGAAAAGCACAGTACGCCAGGCATTGATCTCGGTTAATGACAACGCAGGATCGATCGGCTGCTGCGTATGGCTGAGCCGATATTTGATGACGCCTTCCTGTTCTTTCATCTTAGCGGAATGGTGGTTGTTCGAATCATGACACTATATACATCCGAGGCTATTATTTGAATAGGACTGCTGCGTATATTAGAAAATAAAATACGGAGACAGGACATTGTGTTATAAAATTACCAGTTTTGAATTTGAAGGCCGGATTTCTGGCGCTCATGAATAGTGGCTTAAATTATGCGATGTCCGTTCTGCGGGGCACAAGATACGCGTGTTATAGACTCCCGATTAGCGAATGAAGGCGATCAGGTTCGTCGTCGGCGCGAATGTATCGCCTGTAAAGAAAGATTCACGACCTATGAGGCGGCCGAGTTGACGTTGCCGCGTATTGTGAAGCGCAATGGCATTCGCGAGCCGTTCGAGGAAAATAAACTGCGTTCGGGCATGCTTCGCGCACTGGAGAAACGTCCGGTTGGCAGCGATGATATCGAGGCGGCCATCAACCGCATCAAAAGAGAATTGATGGCTAAAGGCGAGCGTGAAATTACGGCGCAGGAGCTCGGCGAGAAGGTCATGAAAGAGCTGAGTGTTCTCGATCACGTCGCTTTTGTGCGCTTTGCTTCCGTTTATCGCAGTTTTCAGGATGTCAGTGAATTTACTGACATGATTGAGCATCTACAGAAAAAATAAATGATTCGGTCAGCACAGCAGGACGCCATGTATATGGCACGAGCCATCGGTCTGGCTAAAAAAGGGCTTTATACGACCGATCCGAATCCGCGCGTCGGCTGCGTTTTGGTTAAAGATAACGTCGTCATAGGCGAAGGTTGGCACGCTAAAGCAGGCCAAGGCCATGCGGAAGTCGAAGCGTTAAAGGCGGCGTCCGATGCCAGAGGTGCGACTGCTTATGTGACGCTGGAGCCTTGCAGTCATCACGGCAGAACCCCGCCTTGCTGCGATGCGCTGATCAAAGCCGGCGTCAGTCGAGTCGTGGCGGCTATGCAGGACCCGAACCCATTGGTGGCCGGGCGCGGCCTGGAAAGGCTGAAAGCCGCCGGCATTGAAGTCAGCTGCGGCGTATTGGAGCAGGATGCGCAGGCGCTGAACCGCGGCTTCATCAAAAGAATGACTGAAAATCGCCCGTTTGTGCGCAGCAAGCTGGCGATGAGCCTGGACGGCCAGACCGCTATGGCATCGGGCGAAAGCAAGTGGATTACCTCGGCCGAGGCCCGATCCGATGTACATAAATTAAGGGCGCAAAGTTCGGCAATTCTGACCGGCATCAGTACTGTGCTGGCCGATGATCCCGCTTTGAATGCGCGCGTGGACGACGAAGTCGTGCAGCCTGTCAGAGTTATATTGGATTCGCAGTTGAAGATGCCGGCGGCAGCACGCATGGCGAGCCTGCCGGGGCGCAGTCTGATTTTAACCTGCTCGCAAGATGAACAGCGGCGGCAGACATTGCAGCAGGCCGGCTTCGAAGTTTATGGCTTGACTGAGAATAAAGGGCGGCTTGATCTGAATGCAGTTCTGGATTTTCTGGCAGGTCAGCAGATTAATGAAGTATTGGTAGAAGCGGGCTCCGTTCTGAATGGGGCTTTGCTGGCTGAAGACCTGGTCGACGAATGGATCGTTTATATGGCGCCGTGTGTTTTGGGCGATCAAGGCCGCGGATTATTTACCGTGCCGGGTATGCAGCAGATGAGTGACAAGAAGAATTTTCATCTGCGCGATGTCAGACAGGTAGGCCCGGATTTAAAATTAACACTTATATCGCAGTAATCAGGGGTATTCCATGTTTACAGGCATTATATTAGCCATCGGAAAAATAGCGGCCATCGAGCATCGGGCCGGCGATTGCCGATTCAAGATCAACACTGGCAAGTTGCCGCTTGATGGCGTCGCGCTGGGCGACAGCATCGCCGTTAACGGGGTGTGCTTGACAGCCATTGAACTGGGCAAGGATTATTTTTGCGCCGACGTATCCAATGAAACGCTGTCCAGAACATTATTGGGCGAAGCCGCAGTGGGTGCATCGGTTAATCTGGAACTGGCCTTGACGCCTTCAACGCGCATGGGCGGGCACATCGTCAGCGGGCACGTCGATGGCATTGGCAGGGTCATGGAAAAAAAGCCGGACGGACGCTCTTTCCGTTTTAAATTCAAGGCACCTGACAATCTGGCCAAATATATCGCCGAGAAGGGTTCCATTTGCATCAACGGCATCAGCCTGACAGTCAATGATGTGGATGGTGCCATGTTTGGCGTCAATATCGTGCCGCACACACTGAAGGAAACGACGCTGGGCGAGGCCGTGCCGGGAACCCGGGTCAATCTGGAAGTCGATTTGCTGGCACGCTATATGGAGCGCTTGATGAAAGGCGATTCGGCGGCAGCTGCCCAAGGCGGCGTGACAGAAGCATTGTTGCAGCAGGCGGGCTTTTTGGGCTAGAGGCATTAGTGAACACGATTGAAGAAATTATAGAAGATCTGCGTTTGGGCAAAATGGTCATCATTATGGATGATGAGGACCGTGAGAATGAAGGCGATCTGCTCATGGCGGCGGCATTCGCGCGTCCGGAAGATATCAACTTCATGGCCCGCTATGGCCGTGGTTTGGTTTGCCTGACTTTGACCAGCGAACGCTGTCAGCAGTTGCGCCTGCCGCTGATGGTCAATGAAAACAAGACCCCGCATTCGACCAATTTTACGGTGTCTATCGAGGCGGCAACGGGCGTGACCACAGGCATTTCCGCGGCCGACCGGGCGCGTACCGTACAATGTGCGGTCGCTGTCGATGCGAAAGCCGATGATCTGGTACAGCCCGGGCATATTTTTCCGATAATGGCCAAGCCCGGCGGCGTGTTGAACCGAGCAGGGCATACCGAAGCGGGCTGTGATCTGGCGCGCCTGGCCGGCGTGGAGCCGGCGGCCGTTATCGTCGAGATTCTCAATGAAGATGGCTCGATGGCCAGACGGCCGGACCTGGAGGTTTTTGCGAAACAGCATAACCTCAAGATCGGCACCATTGCCGACTTGATCCATTATCGTATCCAGCATGAAAACACCTTGGAGCGTATTAGTGAATGTGCTTTTCCCACAGAGTTCGGGGATTTCAGGCTTTACGCTTATCAGGATCGCAATGACAACAATGTGCATCTGGCATTGGTGATGGGACAGGTTTCGGGTGACGAGCCCGTTCTAGTCAGGGTTCATGCGCGCAATTTGCTCGATGATTTATTTGCGTCCAAGCGCAGCGGCGGCAGTGTTTCAATCCGCGAAGCCATGCAAAAAATAGCCGAGGAAGGGCGCGGCGTGCTGGTGGTCGTCAGGCAGAGCGAAGACAATAAATCCCTGGTGGAGCTGATTCACCGTTATCAATTGGAAGATCACGGCATTGCCAATGCCGGACTGGTTGCGGATGCCGTGGATTGGCGCACGACAGGCACGGGTTCGCGGATATTGGCGGATCTGGGCGTGCGCAAATTGAAAGTGTTAGGGACGCAAAAAAGATATGTCGGGCTGTCCGGATTTGATCTGGAAGTGGCCGAGCATGTCGGTATCGATGCCTGCGAAGGCGTCGTTTCAGAAAATAATGTTAATAATTTAGATTGAGAAACAAAATGTCGGCAATAAAGACTTATGAAGGCAATTTATCCGCCCAAGGCGGCAAATTTTGTATCGTGGCATCCCGTTTTAACAGTTTTATCGTTGAGCAGTTAGAAGCCGGTGCTATTGATGCGCTGGTACGCCACGGTGCGGCTAAGGCCGATATTGATCTGGTCAAGGCGCCCGGCGCATTTGAATTGCCCATGGTGGTTCAGCGTGTAGCGGCCGCCAAGAAATATGACGCGATTATTGCCATAGGTGCAGTAATTCGCGGCGGTACGCCGCATTTTGAATATGTGGCCGGTGAGTGCGTCAAGGGGTTAGCCAATGTTTCGCTGCAATATGATGTACCGGTTAGTTTTGGTGTGCTGACTGTCGATACGATAGAGCAGGCGATAGAGCGTGCAGGTACGAAAGCGGGCAATAAAGGCGCGGAAGCCGCCCTGTCTGCAATCGAAATGGTCAGTCTGTTCAAGAACCTGGAAATCTGATGAGTCAAGCGCGTACCAACGCCCGCAGAAGTGCTGTTCAGGCATTGTATCAATGGCAGATGACGGGACAGAATCTCAGTGAAATCGAGCGTCAGTTCCTGGAGGAAGAGCGGCTGAAAAATGCACAAAAAAGCTATTTCACCGAGCTATTCTTCGGCGTTCCTAAAAATCTGACTGTCATTGATCAGGCTTTGTCTGAATTTGTCGACCGTCCGGTCGACAAGATTGATCCGGTCGAAAGAGCTATTTTGCGCATCGGTGCTTATGAATTGATGTTTCGGCTGGATATGCCGTACCGGGTCGTTCTGAATGAAGGCATCAATCTGGCCAAGGATTTTGGCGCCGACGGCAGCCATAGATACGTTAACGGCATCCTCGATAAAGTGGCTCAAAAGCAAAGGCCGCTTGAGATTAAAGCCAAATCAGAAAGTAAAAAACCATAGTGCCTGTTTCGACAATCGTTCTTGACATTGCTCTGCCTCGGCAACTGCTCCATGCGTTGCTCTACCTCCTGCATCCCTGCAGTCGTCCTGCGTCTGACCGCCAGGGATGGCGGAAATGCCGGTCTGGTATGGAGCACTGACCGGCCATGCAGTCGTCAGAGTTTGCCCTGATTCGGCGTTTTTTCACTGACCAGCCGATAAAAAACCCGACTACGCGTTTGGGGGTTGGCGACGACTGCGCATTGATGGCTATTCCTGAAGGATATGAGTTGGCCATCACGACCGATACAATGGTCGAAAATGTGCATTTCTTTGCCGGAGCCGATCCCGAGCAGCTCGGCCATAAATTGCTGGCTGTTAATTTGAGCGATCTGGCCAGTATGGGCGCGCGGCCTGTTTCCGTGACGCTGGCGTTGACGTTGCCGAAAGTCGATGAGGACTGGCTGGCGGCTTTTGCCAAAGGCTTTTTGACATTGGCCGAGCGTTATTCGGTGGATCTGATCGGTGGCGATACGACGTCCGGTCCCTTGACGCTAACCGTGCAGGCCATGGGGCTGGTTCCTCGGGGGCAGGCGTTAAGGCGCTCGATGGCCAAGCCGGGCGATTTCATCTACATGACCGGCTGCCTGGGCGATGCGGGGCTGGGGCTGAAAATAAAGCAGGGCTATGACTGCGCAAACCCTGACGAGGCTTTAAAACGGTTCAATAAGCCGGATCCTGCTTGTGAACTTGGTCAGGCTTTGATCGGCATAGCCAATTCATGCATTGACTTGTCGGACGGTTTGGCCGGGGACTTGGGGCACATTCTGGAACAAAGCAATGTGGGGGCATGTCTGGATTGGGATGACTTGCCGCTGTCGCCGGCCGTACTGAGCTACATACGCGATACAGGTGACTGGCAGATGCCTCTTTGTGCAGGGGATGACTATGAGTTGTGTTTCACTGTATCCTCCGATAACGCAAGGCTGCTGCCTATCGGTTGCAGAAAAATCGGTGTGATTGAGTCTCAGCCTGGGTTGCGGCTTAACAAATCGGGTAATATTCAAGCATTGCGGGTAAAAAGTTTTGAGCATTTTTCTTAATACGCAACTCGGCAAAAACAAACTGACGCCGAAACAGGTTTTATCGGACCCGATTTTATTTCTGGCTTTTGGCTTCGGTTCGGGATTGGCAAGAAAAGCGCCCGGGACTTTAGGTACCTTGGCGGCTGTGCCTGTTTATTGGTTATTTGCCCAGGCCGATATTGTCGTTTACAGCTTCTTAACACTGATCGTGACTATCGCCGGCATAAGCATATGCGGCCGGGCAGCGGAAAAACTGGGTGAGCACGACTTCGGTGGCATAGTCTGGGACGAAGTGGCCGGTTATTTGATTACGATGTGGCTGGTCCCTTTGACATGGCAAACGCTGACGGCGGGTTTTGTCCTGTTCAGACTATTTGACATACTCAAGCCTTGGCCTATCAGCTGGGCCGACCGACGCATAAGTGGCGGTTTGGGCATCATGCTGGACGATGTATTAGCAGGCGTATTTGCCGCTGTAACTTTATTTCTGATCGCACATGGAGGTTGGATTTAAGCATGGGAATCAGCAAATTGACCTATAACGCTGTAAAATATAAAAAATAGGTTGCCAAATCCGAAAAAGTCTTTATAATACAATTATCAATCGCGGGGTGGAGCAGCTTGGTAGCTCGTCGGGCTCATAACCCGAAGGTCGTAGGTTCAAATCCTGCCCCCGCTACCACTTTTTTAGGAACCCCATTTATGGGGTTTTTTATTTTCTGGGCTTTGATAATTTAAAAGTCCGCTATTGATTGTTTATGGAAGAGCCTCTGGCTCTTTTTTTATGTGCGAAAATAAGCGAGGCAAAAATGAAACAGGCTCCTGAGCATTTGGTTAATCTAATCGAGCCAATTGTTGAAGGTTTAGGCTATGAATGTGTGGGCATTGAATATAATCCGCACCCTAAACATGGCCTGTTAAGAATTTATATCGATAGCGAGAACGGCATTCTGCTTGACGACTGCACGCGCGTCAGTCATCAAATCAGCGGTGTCCTTGATGTCGAGGATCCCATTCAAGGCAATTATCAATTGGAAATTTCTTCGCCGGGAGAGGACAGACCATTTTTTAAGATAAGTCAGTTCGAACGATATATCGGCAGCACGGTATTGGTAAATTTATTTAAACCCTTGGCTGGGCGTAGAAAAATTACAGGTCGGATTGAAAAAGTCACAGACGATATTGTTACGCTTCAGGAAGGTGATCAGGTTTTTGAGGTGCCATTTAGCGCAATGAGTAAAGCGCGTTTGGTTCCTGAGTATTTAATTGAAAAAGGAGGGCGCAGTGGCAAATAAAGAAATTTTGTTAGTAGTAGATGTTTTTTCTAATGAAAGGGATATTGAAAAAGAGATTGTTTTCCAAGCTATAGAATCAGCATTGGAAGCGGCCACTATCAAGCGTCATGCAAATCAGATCAAAGCCCGCGTCGTGATCGACCGGAAAACCGGCGATTATGTCACGTACCGGGGTTGGGAAGTCGTCGATGCCAACCCTAACATCAATGGCGACGTGGAGTTTCCGGAAACGCAGATTCCTTTGGAAGTCGCACAATTGGACAATCCTGACGTGCAGGTAGGCGATATTATTGAAGAGGAAATTGAGTCGGTTGATTTCGGGCGCATTGCCGCACAGACGGCCAAGCAGGTTATCATCCATAAGGTCAGGGAAGCCGAGCGCCGGAAAATTGTCGAAGCCTATAAAAGTCGTGTCGGTGAGTTGATTACCGGCGTTGTAAAGCGCATTGAAAAAGGCAGTGTTTATCTGGATCTGGGCGGGCATATAGAAGCTTATATTGCCAAGGAAGACATGATTCCGCGCGAATCCGTGCGCATCGGCGACAGGATCAGAGGCTATCTGAAAGATGTGCGTTCAGAGCCTCGGGGGCCGCAATTATTCGTCAGTCGGACCGCACCGGAATTGCTTATCGCATTATTCCGTCTTGAAGTGCCCGAAGCCGGCGAAGGCCTGATTGAAATTCTGGCGGCCGCGCGCGATCCAGGCTCCAGGGCTAAAGTGGCGGTAAAAAGCAACGACCCGCGCCTGGATCCGGTCGGCGCGTGCGTGGGCATGCGGGGTTCCAGGGTGCAGGCGGTTTCCAATGAGTTGGCCGGAGAGCGTGTTGATATCATCCTTTGGAATCAAAGTGATGCCCAATATGTCATTAATGCCATGTCGCCAGCTGAAATTCAATCCATCGTCATTGATGAAGACAAGCACAGCATGGATCTGGCCGTCAGTTCGGACAATCTGTCCCAGGCTATCGGTCGAGGGGGACAAAATGTCCGGTTGGCGACCCAGTTAACCGGATGGGAGTTAAACGTTATCGATGCATCCAAAGCTGAAGAAAAAAATGAAGCCGAAGAAGGCGAAATAAAACGTCTGTTTATTGAGCAGCTCGATATCGACGAAGAGATAGCAGCCATCCTGGTTGAAGAAGGCTTTAATACGATTGAAGAGGTGGCCTATGTTCCAGTCAGTGAAATGCTGGAAATTGAAGGGTTTGATGAAGAGCTCGTAAATGAGCTCAGAAGCCGGGCTAAAGATGCTTTACTGATTAGCGCCATTGCTTCAGAAGAAAAACTGGAAACAGCTGAACCGGCACAGGATCTGCTGGAAATGGAAGGCATGAATAGAGATCTGGCCTATGAAATGGCCAGTCAGGGCATTATCACGATGGATGACTTGGCGGAACAATCGGTGGACGATTTGCTGAAGTTTTCCGGGATAGATAAAGATCGGGCGGCAAAATTGATTATGAAGGCACGTGAGCCTTGGTTTGCCGAGGAAAAGGCGAGTAAGTAAGGGGTAGGAAATGAGCGATAAAACAGTACGGCATTTGGCTGAGGTAGTAAAAATACCTTTGGAACGATTATTAGAGCAGCTGAAAGAAGCAGGATTATCCGCTAGCGCCCCTGATGATGTCATTAGTGATGATGAAAAAATGCAGTTGCTGGCGCATTTGCGTAAGCGGCATGGCAAGTCTGACGGCTCCGACGAGGGAACGCCTAAACGCGTGACTTTGAAGCGCAGAAAAGTCAGTGAGCTTAAACAGGCGAGTGTGCCGGGTAGTGCGACCAAGACAATCAGTGTTGAAGTACGTAAAAAGAAGACGTATATCAAGCGCACCGAAGTTAGCGAAGCTGATGAGCAAAAAGAGCTGGAGCTGGCCAGACAGGCGCAGGAAGAGCAGCAAAGGCAGCTCGAGCGCGAGGAAGAAGCGCGCCGGAAGCAGGAGGAGCGCCTGAAGCAAGAGGAAGCCTTAAGGCAGGCCGAAGAGGCCCGTCTGCATGAAGAACAGACGAAAGCGGAGGCCGAAGCGCCTCAAAAGGCAGTCGATGAAAAGGCTGCAATTGAGCCGGAAGTTGTTGAAGCCGAGACTGAAGCTGAGCCGAAAGTTGTTGAAGCTAAGGCTGAAGTTGAGTCAGAGGCCGAGCCTGAAGCAGAGTTCGAGATTGAATATGATGCTTTAAAATTCAAAGAAGAAAAGAAGAATAAGCACGAAAAGCCCGGCAAAACAAAAGAAGCCGAAGATATCCGGAAAAAACAGGAAGAAAAGGAGCGTCGTCTTGAGGAATCCATTAAAAGAAATGCAGAAAAGGTAAGGCAGCAGGCCGCAGCGAAACAGGAAATGCTGCAACGGAAGAAAATACAGGAAGAGGGTGCTCGCGCCGGCGGTAAGGAAGGCAAACGCGGCAAGAAAAAAGGCGGCAAATTCGAACGAGCGGCTATGCCTGAAATCAGACATCAGTTCGAGATGCCGGTTGCGCCTATCGTGAAAGACGTCACAATACCTGAATCGATTATCGTTTCCGACCTCGCCCAGAAAATGAGCGTGAAGGCGGCCGAAGTGATCAAACAGTTGATGAAGCTGGGCATGATGGCGACGATCAACCAGAGCATAGATCAGGAAACAGCGGCCATTCTGGTTGAAGAAATGGGCCATAAAGCCATCATGCAAAGCGAAGATGATCTTGAGCGGGAAATGCTGGCTGAAGTCACAGCCGAGGATAACCGCGCTGCACTGCCACGGGCGCCTATCGTAACGATTATGGGGCACGTCGATCACGGTAAGACATCGCTGCTGGATTATATCCGCAAGACTCGCGTGGCTGCCGGTGAGGCAGGCGGTATCACTCAGCATATCGGTGCGTATCAGGTGAAAACCGATCATGGCTCGGTCACCTTTTTGGATACGCCGGGCCATGCCGCATTCACGGCCATGCGTGCGCGTGGCGCCGATGTGACCGACGTTGTTATTGTCGTCGTGGCTGCTGATGACGGTGTGATGCCGCAGACAAAAGAAGCGGTTGAGCATGCCAGAGCAGCCAATGTGCCGATTATCGTTGCGATCAATAAAATCGATAAGCCTGATGCCAACCCCGATAAGGTTATGCAGGAGTTGTCAGCTATCAACGTCGTGCCCGAAGAATGGGGCGGTGATGTGCAATTCCTGAAAATCTCGGCTAAAACGGGTGAGGGCATTGACGATTTGATCGAAGCCTTGATCGTGCAGGCGGAAATTCTGGAATTGACCGCACCGGTCGAAGGTGCGGCATCCGGTATTGTCATTGAATCAAGGCTCGATAAAGGCCGTGGTGCCGTGGCAACGGTGCTGGTGCAAAAAGGCACGCTGGAAAAAGGCCAGATCGTTCTGTGCGGCCATGAATTCGGCCGCGTCAGAGCCATGTTCAATGAGAACGGCAAGGCTATTAAAGAAGCCCTCCCGAGTACGCCCGTGGAAATTCTCGGTTTGTCGGGCACACCGAATGCCGGCGATGAATTTTTAGTCGTGCAAAATGAACGAATCGCCAGAGAATTGGCCGAACACCGTGAAGACAGAAGCAAGACCAGCCGCCATGCCGCGCAGCAGGCATCGAAACTGGATGAAGTCTTCTCGAAGATGACCAGCGGAGAAACCGCGAGCCTGAATCTGGTTATCAAGACTGACGTTCAGGGAAGCCTGGAGGCGTTGCGCGAATCCTTGATCAGTCTGTCAACGGAAGAGGTCGAGGTAAAGGTCGTTTATGGCGGCGTCGGCGGTATCAATGAAGGCGACGTCAACCTGGCGCTGGCTTCGGGCGCGATTCTGATGGGCTTTAACGTTCGTGCCGATGCCACAGCCCGGAAACTGATCGAAGAGAAAGGCGTTGATCTGCATTATTACAGCGTCATCTATGATGCGATTGATGAAGTCAAAAAATCCATCAGCGGCATGCTGGCGCCTGAAATCAAGGAACAGATTGTCGGTCTTGCCGAAGTTCGCGATGTCTTCCGGTCGCCTAAGTTCGGCGCTATCGCCGGCTGTATGGTTGTCGACGGCTATGTTAAGAGAAACCTGCCGATACGCGTGCTGCGCAACAATGTGGTTATCTACGAAGGACAACTGGAATCGCTGCGCCGCTTCAAGGAAGATGCGACTGAAGTCAAGATGGGCATGGAGTGCGGTATCGGTGTGAAAAACTACAACGATGTCAGAGTCGGCGATCAGATCGAGGTGTTTGAACGTATAGAAGTTAAACGGGAACTGTAATCCTTATGGCAAAAGAATTCGGTCGTAGCGCGCGCGTTTCATCGCAGATGCAGAAAGAACTTTCCTTGATTCTGCAACGGGATATTGATGACCCCAGGTTGGGCTTTATTACTATTAATGAAGTCGAAGTCAGCAAGGATCTGGCCGTGGCAAAGGTTTACGTTACGGTCCTGAATGCCGACGAGCAGGGCAAGCGCAACAATGTCAAATGGCTGAACGAGATGGCGCCTGTTATCCGGCATGAACTGGCCAAGAGGATGCGTTTAAGGCATATGTCCGAATTGCGTTTCTATTACGATGACTCGTTCGATACCGGCATGCGCGTTGCCGAGCTTTTAAGCGATCTGGATAAGAAAGACAAGGATTAGCCGGGAATGAGTAAACGCAAATCCGGGCGCAATGTCCACGGCATTCTGTTGCTGGACAAACGCCTGGGGGTTTCTTCAAACAAGGCCTTGCAGGAAGTCAGGCGTTTGTTTGACGCCAACAAAGCCGGGCATACCGGCAGCCTGGACCCACTGGCAACAGGTTTGCTGCCGCTGTGCTTCGGCGAGGCGACCAAGGTTTCGGCGCTAATGCTCGATGACGACAAACGTTACCAGACGCTGGTTCAGCTTGGCGTCATGACCGATACGGGCGACGCGGAAGGTCGGGTTCTTGAGACCAGGCCGGTGCCCGAGCTGACTGTCGATGCCATCAAAGCCTGTCTGAAAAAGTTCACCGGTGAAATCGATCAGGTGCCTCCGATGTATTCGGCTTTAAAGCACAATGGCAAAAAGCTCTATGAACTGGCTCGGGCCGGTGAAACCGTGGATCGGAAAGCCAGGCGCATCACGATATATGACTTGCAATTGCTGGATTTTTCAAAAGATCAGTTGAGACTGGATGTTCGCTGTTCGAAAGGCACCTATATCCGTTCGCTGGCGGAAGATATCGGCCACGAACTCGGCTGCGGCGGAACGGTAAAAGAGCTGCGCCGGCTGGAAGCCGGCCGGTTCAGTATTGAAAATGCCAAGACCCTGGAGCAGTTGGCCGAAATGGATGAGCAGGAACTGCAGCAATGCCTGATTGATGTCGATAAGCCTTTAGAGTTCATGCCTGCCGTGCAGTTGTCCGAGAGCGACGCAATTCGTATAAAGCAAGGGCAAACGCTCAAGATTGAAGAAGTCTTGCCCGGCATGGTGCGTATGTACCATGCCAAGGTTTTTTTGGGCTTGGGAGAAATGCTATTGGATGGTAAACTAGCGCCGAAAAAATTGTTCAATCTGAACGACGAGCCTGCCTGAATCGAACGGTTCCCAGGCTAAAAATTACACCTGTTTCTACCCCCTATCGTGGAGACAGGGTATTCATTAGTTGTCATAACAGGCAACTTTATTTTTAATTTTTTAATCTTAATAGGGATTATAAATGCCATTCACTGCAGAACAGAAAAAAGCAGTCGTAGAAGCTTATCGACTGTCAGAAAACGATACCGGTTCACCCGAAGTGCAAATTGCCTTGTTGACCGCACACATTACTCATTTAACACCGCACTTTGCAACCCACAAAAAAGACAACCATTCTCGTCGCGGTCTGCTGCGCATGGTTAATCAGCGTCGCAAGTTGCTGGATTATTTGAAAAATAAAGACGGTAATCGTTATCGTTCATTAATTGAGCGTCTAGGCTTACGCAAATAAAAAAGCAAAAAAAGAAACGGCACATAAGGTGCCGTTTCTGCTTTAGCAAGTCATGGATTGAATAAATCTTCAAATAACCTTTATACAAAGGAACCTTATAGTGAATCCTATTAGGAAAGAATTTCAGTACGGCGATCAGCTCGTAACATTAGAAACCGGTGAGATAGCCCGTCAAGCAGACGGCGCTGTTATGATCGATGTCGATGGCACCTCATTGCTGGTCACAGTCGTTGGGAAAAAAGAAGCTAATGGTGGCGATTTTTTCCCACTGACTGTTAATTATCAGGAAAAAACATACGCCGCCGGCAAAATCCCAGGCGGTTTCTTCAAGAGAGAAGGACGTCCTAGTGAAAAAGAGACTTTAACGTCTCGTTTAATCGATAGACCGCTCCGTCCTCTTTTTCCGGATGGTTATACGAACGAAGTTCAAATTATCGCTACTGTCGTGTCATTGAACCCGGAAGTTGATCCTGACATTCCAGCCTTACTGGGAGCTTCGGCCGCATTGGCTATTTCGGGATTGCCCTTTAACGGACCGGTAGGCGCTGCTTGCGTCGGCTACAAAGACGGCAGTTATTTATTGAATCCATCCCCTGCGGCATTAAAAGATTCCGAACTGGAACTGGTCGTCGCCGGTACTGCGAAAGCCGTTTTGATGGTTGAATCAGAAGCTCGCAACTTATCTGAAGAAGTCATGCTGGGCGCGGTTTTGTTCGGCCACGAACAAATGCAGACAGCCATCAATGCCATTAATGAATTCGCTCAACAAGCCGGCGCGGGCGTTGTTGAATGGGTAGCGCCCGAAGCCAATGCCGAGCTGGAAAGATTGGTAACGGCGGAAGTTGAAGAAGGCATTAAGGCGGCTTATCAGGTGCCTGAAAAACTGATCAGGCAAGAACAGTTGAAAGCTATCAGAAACGCGGCCGTTGAAAAGCTGACTGCTGAAGAACAATATGCGGAACAGGACATTCGCGCCATTATCGAACATCTGGAGAAAAAGATAGTCCGTAATTCCACTCTGGAAGGCAAACGTATCGATGGACGCGCTCTGGATTCAATTCGGCCGATCACAATCAGAACCGGCGTACTGCCTAGAACCCATGGTTCCGCCTTGTTTACGCGCGGCGAGACGCAGGCTTTAGTGGTCGCGACCCTGGGTACTCAACGCGATGCGCAAATTATTGATGCGCTGTCCGGCGAGTACAAAGAGCAGTTCATGCTGCATTACAATTTTCCTCCGTTCAGCGTCGGCGAAACCGGTTTTGTCGGTTCGCCAAAACGGCGTGAGATCGGCCATGGCCGTTTATCGAAGCGCGGTGTTCAGGCGGTTCTGCCTAATATGGATGAGTTTCCATACGTGATTCGCGTCGTCTCCGAAATCACCGAGTCAAACGGTTCAAGCTCCATGGCTTCCGTTTGCGGCAGCAGTCTGGCATTAATGGATGCGGGTGTGCCTATTGCGTCACCGGTAGCCGGTATTGCCATGGGCCTGATCAAGGAAGGCGACAGCTTTGCAGTGTTGTCCGATATCATGGGCGATGAAGATCACCTGGGCGACATGGATTTCAAAGTGGCCGGTTCCGAGAGCGGCATTACTGCATTGCAAATGGATATCAAAATCGACGGTATTACCGCCGAAATCATGAAGACGGCTCTGGAACAGGCAAAACGCGGTCGCCTGCATATTCTGGGCGAAATGAACAAGGCGCTGTCTACAACGCGCGAGCAGATGTCCGATTATGCGCCACGCATCATTACCTTCAAAATTGATCCCAGCAAGATCCGTGAAGTCATCGGCAAAGGCGGGGCGACGATCCGCGGTATTACCGAGCAAACCGGGGCAAGCATCGATTTGACTGACGACGGTCTCGTCAAGATTGCTTCGGTTGACAAGGCGGCTGGCGAAGAAGCGCGCCATCTGATCGAGGAAATCACGGCTGAAGTGGAAGTAGGCAAAGTTTATGAAGGCAAAGTCGTTCGCTTAATGGATTTCGGCGCTTTCGTAACGATACTGCCCGGTAAAGACGGCTTGGTACACATCTCGCAAATTTCGGACGAGCATGTCGATAAAGTCAGCGACAGATTGTCTGAGGGCGATGTGGTCAGAGTGAAAGTGCTCGAGATCGACCGTCAAGGCAGAGTCAGACTCAGTATGAAAGAAGCGGACAAAGAATAATATATTCTGCTGCTATAAGAGAGAAAGGGCCGTTAAGGCCCTTTTTTGTAAGCATGAAATTAACAAAAATATTCGATCAAGAGTGCCGGCAGTGTAAAAGGCTGAATGAATTTCTGCTGGAAGTTAAGCAGAACTATCCAGGCTATCACGCCCGCCCGGTGGCGCCGTTTGGCGATCCCGATGCCCGGTTGCTGATTGTTGGCCTAGCGCCCGGCATGCATGGCGCCAATGCAACCGGCCGGCCGTTTACAGGAGATTATGCGGGGCTGCTGTTGTATGAGGCGTTGTATGAATTCGGTTTCAGCAATCAGCCCATATCCAAATCATTAGCTGATGGCCTGGAGCTCAAAAATTGCCGCATAACCAATGCCGTGAAATGCCTGCCTCCGCAAAACAAGCCGACGAGCGCGGAAATAGCGCTATGCAACAATTTTCTGGCCGCCGAGTTAAAAACACTGCCGCAAGGCGCAGTCATACTGGCGCTGGGGACTATAGCGCATCAGGCGGTATTGAAAGCCTATGGATTGAAACTGAATAGCTCGAAATTTGGTCATAATATATTGCACGCATTGCCGGGCGGGCGAATGATGATCGATTCGTACCATACCAGCCGCTATAACGTGCAGACGAACAGGCTGACAAAAGCGATGTTTGCCGATATTTTTCGTACGATTGGGACATTATTGGATAGAGAGTGAATGTTGAGATTTCTGAAAATGCTTTTGATGTAAAAGCGTTTTTAAAAAGCCTGACCACGCGTCCTGGCATTTACAAAATGCTCAATAAGGAAGGCGAGATTATTTATATCGGTAAGGCTAAAAACCTGAAAAACCGCGTTTCCAGTTACTTCAAGCCGCAAACAGCCTCGCCCAAGCAGCAGGCCATGGTCGCCAGAGTGGCTGCCATCGAAGTGACTGTCACGCATACCGAAGGCGAGGCTTTATTGCTGGAATGCCAGCAGATCAAACGGTATAAGCCTCGCTATAATATCTGCTTAAGGGACGATAAATCCTATCCTTATATTTTTCTGTCCACTGAGCAGGATTTTCCGCGCATCACCTTGCATCGCGGCGCAAAGAACAAGCGTGGTCGCTATTTCGGTCCTTATCCCAGCGCCGGCGCCGTCAGGGAAACGCTGAAGCTGCTGCAAAAGATATTTCCGGTCCGGCAATGTGAGGACTCCGTCTATAACAACCGGATTCGGCCTTGCCTGCAGTATCAGATAGAGCGCTGTACCGGGCCGTGCGTGGGGTTGGTTGACAAATCGGCCTACGGCCAGGATGTAGACAGCACGATCCTGTTTTTGGAGGGCAAGGGTAGCCTGCTGATCGACCAGCTGGTGGCCAAGATGGAGAAGGCGGCTGCCGAGCTTGACTATGAGCAGGCTGCCATCTACAGAGACCAGATTTTGAAATTGCGCTCCGTGCTGGAAAAGAACTTCGTCCATGGCGAGCGCGGCGATGTCGACATCATCGCCTGTGCCAGCAAGGCAGGCGTGGCCTGCATCCAGGTATTTTTTATCCGTAACGGGCAGCATCTGGGCAATAAGCTGTTTTTCCCGAAAATAACCGATGAACATGACCCGGCCAGCATTCTGCAGGCGTTTATTCCGCAATATTATCTGGAGAGGCAAGCGCCTTATGAATTGATCGTCAGCCATGAGTTGGAAGAAACCGATCTGTTGGCGGAAGTGTTGGCCAGCCAAGCCAAGCATGCCGTCAATATTTCTCCCAGAGTCAGAGGAGAGCGTTTAAAATGGCTGCAAATGGCCTGCGCGAATGCAGAAAATGCATTGCTGAGCAAATTGTCGGATAAACAGGGGCTTTACGCCCGGTTTCTCAGTCTGCAGGAAGAGCTTGGCTGCACGGAGTTGCCCAGACGTCTGGAGTGCTTTGACATCAGTCATACCCAGGGCGAACAGACGGTTGCATCCTGCGTTGTTTTTGATAGGGAAGGTCCGGTAAAATCAGCGTACCGCCGTTTCAATATCGAAGGGATAGCCGGGGGCGATGATTATGCCGCTATTCATCAGGCCGTATTCAGACGCTTTAAACGGCTGAAGCAAGGAGAGCATATGGCGCCTGACATATTATTTATCGACGGCGGCAAAGGACAGGTGCATGCTGCCCAAAAGGCATTAGCGGAATTAGACATAAACAATGTTATGATAGTGGGTATTTCGAAAGGACCGGACAGAAAACCCGGCATGGAAAAACTGATTCTGGTTGATCAGGATCAGCCCATTGATATGACGCCTGGCGCTAGCGGTTTATTGTTGATCCAACACATTCGCGATGAAGCGCACCGGTTTGCGATAACAGGACACAGGCAGCGTCGAGGTAAAGCAAAAAAACAGTCGGTATTGGAAACCATTCCAGGATTGGGGCCTAAGCGGCGGCAGATTTTATTGAAACAGTTTGGGGGGCTGCAAGGCATTTCACGGGCGGGCGTGGATGCACTTTGCAGCATAGATGGCATAAGCCAGCAATTAGCACAACGAATTTACGAACTATTCCATCATCAAGATGACATTTAACTTACCGACAGCGCTTACCCTGTTAAGAATTATATTAATTCCTTTGTTAGCAGTTATTTTTTATCTGCCCTGGCAATACTCCAACCTGGCCTGTACGTTGATTTTTATTGTTGCGGGCGTTACGGACTGGCTGGATGGTTATCTGGCCAGAAAAATGGCTCAAGAAACGCCCTTCGGCGCTTTCCTGGATCCGGTGGCCGATAAGCTGATGGTGGCTATTGTCCTGGTGCTGATTGTTCAGCAGCAGCCAAATCCCTACATGGCTATTGCCGCCGCCGTTATCATCGGCAGGGAAATAACGATTGCTTCATTGAGAGAATGGATGGCGGAAATCGGCAAGCGTGCAAAAGTCAAGGTTTCCCAACTAGGCAAATGGAAAACAACTGCGCAAATGTTGGCCATTACTTTATTGTTGTATCATGAGGATCTGGCCGGCATTCCAGTAAACATTGCAGGGTATGTTCTCCTGTATATTGCCGTATTATTAACACTGTGGTCTATGGTTAATTACTTAAGGGCTGCGTTGACAGCTATCGCGGAGCAGTAGCTATGCTGCGAGTCCGGGTAAATCCTTGGATTATTTAACATATGAGATACAGCACATTGAATTCGCTGTGAAAGAAGAAAATGGATAAGGAAAAAGAAAACATACAGCTAAAGTCTGAAACACAGGATGAAATATTACTGGCGGCTTTGAAACTATTTGCCGAAAAAGGTTATTTCAATACTTCGTTGACAGACATTAAAGATGCGGCAGGCATAAAAACCACGAGCGGCATTTATCAGCATTTTAAAAACAAACAAACGATTGCCTCGGCGTTGTATGCCAATATTTTCGACAGCTTGAACATATCCATCGACGATATCCGGCGCAGAAATAAAAAATCATCGGAGCAATTGCGCGAAATCGTCGATTTGCTGTTCAGGCTGACTACTGAAGCGCCCGATGTGATGCAATTTCTGCTGGTCTTAAAAATCCATGAATTTTTGCCGGAAGAAAAGCCCTTGCTGGAAACGGCGCCTTTCTCAAAGATTGTCAAGATCATTCAGGCCGGCATTAAGGCCGGGGAAATACGTAATATGGATCCGGTTCTTGCCTATGCGTTTTTTTTCGGCATCATCAATCAGACCTTGCGTCTGCTGTTGACCGGCGCCCTGGACAAGAAACCCGAAGTCTACCAATCGCAGGCATGGCTGGCGGCCTGGAACGCGATCGCCAAGAAATGACCGGATTCTGTTACTTTTTTCAGCATAAAGATGGGTGATGTTGTTCAGTTTAAACGGCCGAAAGTATCGCTACTGCATAAAGGCAATACCTTATGCCGCAGCGGCTTTCATAAATGGGAAGTAATCAATGAAAAACAGTTTGATGTCAAGCAGGGAAAGCTGGTCACTGTTTACCGATGCAAGCGGTGCGCAAAAATCAAGTCCGAAGCGCTTTGAGTTCTCCTAAGACTAACCTTTTCATGTTCAAACCTTTATTGCGACAATATGACTGTTTAGCGCCCCATTATGCCGCCTCGGATAATGGGATTCTGGAAAAACATTACCAGGAGCTGGTTGTTAAACGTCATATCCAGAATGATGATGCTCAAGTGGAAGTCTTGGGTCATTTGCAGCAGTTGCTGGACACCCTCTTGGAAAAAGCCGATTACGACAGCAAACTGACGCTGGGGAAACTGCTTTCAGCCAAGCCTGAGCAAGGCAAAAGCCTTTACATATTCGGCGACGTCGGCAGGGGTAAATCCATGCTGATGGATTTCTTTTTTCAAGCCTGTCCGATCAAACAGAAGCGGCGTGTTCACTTTCATGCCTTTATGCAGGAAGTTCACCATCTTATCCATCAATGGCGGCAATCCCACGATGGCGATCCGATTCCCGCATTGGCAAGACATATTCGAAAATCTACGCTGCTGTTATGTTTCGATGAGTTTACTGTCAATGATATCGCCGATGCCATGATGCTGGCACGCTTATTTAAACAGTTGTTTAAAAAAGGTGTCATTATGGTCGCTACATCCAATTACCATCCCGATGCGCTTTATAAAGACGGCCTGCAACGGGAGCTGTTCCTGCCGTTTATTGCCTTGCTTAAGCAATCCGCTGAAATTCTGGAGCTGGTAGCTAAAGAAGATTACCGTTTGACGCACCTCAAGGCGTTATCGACTACTTTCCATGCCTCGCTTGGCGAGTCAGGAAATGCGTTTCTGCGGCAAAGCTACAACCACCTGACCAATAGCGCTGCAACGGAACCCTTAGTTTTGCAAGTGCAGGGCCGAAAGGTTCATTTTTCGGCGGCGCATGGCGATATTCTGTTTACCTCGTTCAGAGAGCTTTGCGGCAGACCGCTAGGCGCAGCCGATTATCTGGCGATTGCCCGGGAATTCAATACCTTGCTGATTTCGGATATCCCCAGATTTTCCTTGGAAAACAAGGACGAAGCGAAACGCTTCGTGATCCTGATCGATGTACTCTACGAACATAACGTGAAACTGATCTGCACTGCCGCGGCGTCTGTTGATCAGCTTTGTACAGATCACGGGGCTTTTGAATTCAAGCGGACCCAATCAAGGCTGGTCGAGATGCAAACGGAAAGGTATCTGAGCGAAGGGCGGATGTCTGCCTAAGGCTGGTATTCAGAACGGAAGTACGGATGCCAGGAGCGACTGGTTGGTCACTCCTGGATGCCTTTTCCAATAAGAGTTAATAAACGTCTCTGACGTAACGTTTGTCTTTTTTCAGTTGATTGACATAATCGATGGCCTGCTGTTCCGACATTTTCCCATGTTCGGCAATCACGTCATGCAGTGCTTTATCGACATCCTTGGCCATGTGGTAGGCATCGCCGCAGACGAAGAAATAACCGCCCTGTTCCAGCCAGGCAAACAACTCGGAGCCGTTTTCACGCATGCGGTCCTGCACATAAACCTTTTCTTTTTGGTCTCTGGAAAATGCCAGATCCAATCGGGTCAGCAAGCCTTTTTGCTGCATGGCTTCCAGTTCTTCACGGTAGATAAAATCGGTGGCGGAATTACGATCGCCGAAAAACAGCCAGTTTTTGCCGGGCGCATTTCTGTATTCGCGTTCCTGCAGGAAGGCTCGGAATGGCGCGATGCCGGTGCCGGGGCCGACCATGATCATCGGCAGACTGTTGTCGTCAGGTACTCTAAAGACTTTGTTAGGGGTAAAGAAGACTCGCACTTCGGTTTCGTCATCGATCAGATCAGCCAGAAAAGTCGAGCAGACGCCTTTATGCTGGCGGCCATGGCTTTCATAACGCACGCTGGCCACGGTCAAATGCACCGTGTCCGGATGCATTTTGCCGCTCGAGGAGATCGAGTAGGCGCGATGCTGCAGCGGTTTCAACAGGCTTATGAATTCGGCGGCCGAGAATTCCACCTGCGGGAATTGCAACAGTAAATCCAATATGTCGCGGCCCCATAAATAATCGGCCAGCTTATCCTTGTCGCCCGATTCCAGAATGCCGTTGAGCTCCTGATCGCCTGAACGGCTGGCAATCTCTTCAATGAATTCCTTGCTGGGCAGTTTGATTTCGAATTGCGTGCGCAGTGCTTCATGCAAAGCGATGGATTCACCGTTGACCGGTTCGTCTTCATCACCCTTGCAGCCGAGCGCAGTGAGAATGTCGGCGACCAGTTTGGGGCAGTTGGTCGGTGCCACGCATAAGGCATCGCCGGCTTCGTAGCTTAACCCGGAACCGGTAATGGAAATCTCGTAATGCCGTGTTTCTTTTGATGACGACTCGGCCGTCAGAAGCCGGTTAACAAGCATTCTGGCCGGGAACGGATTTTTTCGGTTGTATTGAGGCTTTTCTGCATGGCCTGCTTCGACATCGACAATCACCGTAGGCGATGCTGCCCCTTCGGCCATGTGTGGAATAACGGTGCTGATCCAGTTCGATGCCGGTTCTTCAAAATCGACGTCGCAGTCAGTGCGGTCATAAATGCGCGTTGCACCCAGTTCGGCCAATCTTCTATCCCAGTCTATGCCCGCTTTACAGAATAAGTCGTAGCTGGTGTCGCCCAGCGCCAGCACTGAGAATTTCATGTTATTGAGAGCAGGCGCTGAATCGGTGGAAACAGCCTGCCACAGCATTTGGGCGTTGTCGGGCATTTCGCCTTCGCCGTAGGTGCTGGTCACGATCAGCAGGTATTCCATGGAAGCGAGCTGGCTAATTTCAACCTCATCCATGCTTTTTATCAGAGGTTTCAAGCCATGTGTTTTCGCAACATTGGCGGCGTCATGCGCGATCGATTCGGCATTGCCGGTCTGGCTGCCGTACAAAATGTTGATGATGCGGGCATCGGCTTGGTTAGCAGTGCTGGCGCTTTGGATCATATGTGTATGCATGCCGGCAAAAAAGCCGCTAAGCCATGCGCGCTGACTATCGCTGTAAGGAGCGTCGAGTGGGATATGAGGTGTTTTCATTTGAGTTACTAACAAATCACTGTCTGTAGATCGGCCTCCCTTTTTAGAGGGGAGGCCGATGTGTTGTAAAAAGAATGGATTTAAGCGGGTTGCGCGCTCATCATGTCCTGGACGATGCTTAATCCGACGAGTCCGGCCAGATATTCTTCGATACAAGGAATGCCGGCCAACGCTTCTCTGTTGATTCTGTCCTGTTCAATAATCCAGGCAGTGGAGCCTATCGAGCAAATACTCTGTACGTCACGCAGGATTAGTGTCTTCTTGTAATCATTAAGGCGTTTGGCTGCCAGCAGGCAGGCAAGTTGGTCATCACTGTAATTGCTGTAAGCTTCGCGAGTGTTCTTGACCAATGCTTCCTGCAGTTTGCGCGGACGCTCCATGATCAGTTTGCGCGCAGCCTGCTCTATCTGGCTTTGAGTCTGCAATGCTTCAGGCAGATGCTTCAGCATGTCGCGGGCGCAGGACCGGGCTTTCTCAAACACGGAAAAACTGTTTACCAGCTTGAACATCAATGCTGTATCGGTTGTGCCGTAATCCGGAATCGCGCCGCCAAACAACGGTTGTGTTGTCTGGTACGCCCGTCTGACCTGCTCAACCTGTTCAGCCGCCAGTGCCAGCGACAATTCCTCGATCATTTCCTTGCGATCCAGCGATTGCTGCAAGTATTTGGCTGTCTGGGTTTTATAGAGCCATAACGGCAGCGTAAATTTGAAATGCGCGCGTTCGGTAGCCCAGTTATCGAGCAACCATCTGGCCCTGCTTGAGTTGGCATAGCTGGCATGCTGCTCGAGCATGGACAGAATGAACTGTTCATGAGCTCGGGCCGTATCGGTATCCTCGGTCAGGCGGTGCAGCTCCACGGACGAGCTGTCGTACAAGCTTTCCAGCCGGTCTTCCGGATCATACTGATAGGCATTGCCGCCGGACATGCCGTTGCAGAAACCTTTGCCGAACCCGCCTATATTCAACACGGCGCCGTTGATCATGTATTCGCAGGCGAAATCGCCCACGCCTTCGACGACCGCCATGGCGCCCGAGTTTCTAACCGCGAAGCGGTCGCCGGCTTCGCCGTTGACAAAGGCCTTGCCGCCGCTGGCGCCAAATAGGGCAAAGTTGCCGATCAGCACGTTATTGCCCGGTGTTTTAATGCCGCCGCCCGGCGATTCGATGACCAGTATGCCGCCGCAGGCCGATTTGCCGACGCCGTCGTTGCAGGTGCCGGTGTGCTCCATACGCATGCCGTCATTCATGAAGGCGGCGTAACTTTGCCCGGCTGAGCCGTGCGTGCGGATGATCACGCTGTCCGGCGCCAGATAACGGCGGCCGTGCTGGTTGGTGTAAATGATCCTGGAGCGGGAAACCTGTTCATCGCTGAGCTCATAGGCCAGCATGCGCTCTATGTCGATCGCTGCCTGTCCACCCACCGTTTTGTTGCGGTTGTTCAGTTTGAAATCGGCGCCTTCGATAATGAGTTGCTGTTTATTGCCGTCAATAATGTCGGTTTTAAACCGTTTGATAATGGCGTCATCAACGCTGAAGTCCGCTTCCAGGTAGATCGGGTTTTCAATTTTTACCTCGTTCGCTTGCGCAAGCAGGCGGGTCAGATCCAGCTGGCCGATCATGGCTTCGTGATTGATCAGGTGCAATAGCTCGGTTTTGCCGCGCAGTTCGCGCAGACTTCGGTAGCCTAATACGGCCAGTATTTCCCTGACTTCGTGAGCCAGATTCATGAAGTATTGGGCCAGTACGCGCGCATCGCCTTTGAACTCTTCATGCTCGGTGGTCAGGCCGGCCGGGCATTTGATATTGCAGTTCTTGGCCATGACGCAGCGCAGCATCATTAATGCCGTGGTACCGAATTCAAAGGAGTCGGCGCCTAAAATAGCCGATTTAACGACGTCCAATCCGCTTTGATGGGCAGCACTGCAACGCAACACGACTTTGTCGCGCAGACCGTTGACGGCCAGTGCCTGATGCACTTCGGCGATGCCGATTTCAGGCGAGCGGCCGGTGTTTTTCAGGCTGGTTACGGCTGCCGCGCCGGTACCGCCGGTATTGCCGGCTACGTTGATCACGTCGGCTCCGGCTTTGGCGACGCCGACGGCAATCGTACCGATGCCTTCCGATGATACCAGCTTGACGCCGACTTTTACGCGTGCAGCCTTGGCATCATGAATCAATTGCCCCAAATCTTCGATAGAGTAGGTATCGTGATGCGGCGGCGGGCTGACCAGCTCCACTTTGGGCGTGCCGCCGCGCAGAGCGGCAATTTCAACCGAGACTTTGGGCGCAGGCAGCTGACCGCCTTCGCCCGGTTTTGCGCCCTGGCCGATCTTGATTTCAATCTCCTGGATATTAGGGTCGGCCAGATAGCCGGCCCAGACGCCAAAACGGCCTGACGCGAATTGTTTGATTTTGCTCGAACGCAGCGTGTTGAAACGGCTGGAATGCTCGCCGCCTTCGCCGGAGTTGCTGAGCGCACCGACAATGTTCGTGCCCTGGGCGACCGCTTCGTGTGCTTCTGCCAGCAAAGCGCCGTGACTCATCGCGCCGGAGGCCAGGGTCGCGGTGACTTCATGAGCCGGTTGTACATCGGTCAAGGCAATCGGATCGCGCGCGCTCTGGGTGGACGATAAATAGTTAGCCAGAAGGCTATCAGTGTCGGCCACTTTGATATTTAGCGTATTGCCTATGGCAGTCGCACTGAATTCAGTATCGGCGAAGCGTTTTTTAAAGTGCTGCGACAGTTGCTCCAAACGCGCTTCGGATGAATTTTCAGTGAAGCTGATGCTGAAAGAAGCGTTGTCGGTTTGGTCGACCTTCAGGCCGCGGATCAAATAGTTGATATTGCCGTACAAACTCTGCCTGCCGAGAATGCGGTCGAAATCGGCAACGGTTTCGGCCGTGCTGACGTCAGCCGGAAAATCCATGATGTCGCGCAAGGCCGCCGGCCTGGATTCGCGCTCAAGGTACAGGTTTTTGGTAAAGCTGCGATAAGCCGGCGTGATGCCGAAGGCGTCGATTTGTTCCGGCGTGCGCTTGTCATAGCCGAAATCGGCGTAGGCCGTGTCGCTGGCGACGGGTGATTTATCCTGTGGGATATACAGAATCTCCTCATCGGTCATGTTGATATATTCCCTGACCGCGGTATTGCCGAAGCTGTGGCCGGCGCCGTCCTGGCGCTCTTTGAATAGTCCGAGGAATGGGATGTCTTTTTCCTCGTGCACAGACAGTGCTTTTTGATGCCATTCTGTCGCGCTGGCCGCGATATTGGCATAACGCGCCCCTCCGACGGCTGCATGGATGTTTGGAAAGTAAGGGCGCAGCTTGGGCTCATTGGTATCCAGATAGTTGGATTCGAAGAATTCCCCGCCGATATAGCTTTCCACGGTGCATAGGCCAAATTTGCCCATGGTTTTCATGAGCGATTTTTCAGCAGCTTTCTGGAAATTGTACAGTGCTTTTTGCCGCTCATCCGCTGCATAATGGCTGAGCACGCGGTTATGCACGCTGATAGGGCAGACCGCTGAAGCGCCGAAGCCTAGGATCGTGGCGATATCATGCGAGCTGGCTGCCTGTCCGGTTTCTGCGATCAACGATGAATTAAAGCGCAGGCCGTGTTTAACCAGATGCTGGTTGGCGGCCGCAATCATCAGTAGGGCCGGAATGGCGGCTTTGTCCTTACCGATGTTGGCGTCGCTCAGGATGATGATGCCGGTGTTTTTTCGTGCGGCATTCTCAACCTGCTCGCAGACGGCCAGTAACGCCGCTTCCAGAGAGTCTTCGTTGCGCTTCGCGTCATTGAAGTCAGGCGTATACAGCATATCCAGCGTGGCGACGCTGACCGCTGCTTGTCTGCGGATCTGTTCCAGCTGGGTGCGCTGCAGAATCGGCGAGTCGATAACGAGCTGCTTGCTGTACTCATCGGAAAAGGTCGGCTTCGCGCCCAGGGCAACGCGCAAGGTCATGCCGTCGCTCTCTCTGAGCGAATCGAGCGGCGGATTAGTGACCTGCGCGAAGCGTTGGCTGAAATAGCGCGACATGCCGCCTTCCGTGCCGGCCAGCGCATTAGGCGCGACGCCGTAGCCCATGGCCGATATTTTTTCCATGCCGGTGGCCAGCATCGGATCAAGCAGGAATCTGAAGCTTTCCTGGTTGAGCGAGTAAGCCGTGTGCCGCTGGTCTATCGTGAAGGAATACGCGTCATTAATTTCGGACAACTCGACTTTCGGCAGTTCCGACATGTGGATGCAGCGCTGCGCCAGTAAGGCCTGATAGTTCTGCTCCTGAGCCAGGCACTCCATAATCTGATGGGTGTTGTAAGCTTCGCCGGTGCTGTGATCAAAGCAGATCATGCCGCCCGCCTCGATGCGCCCGCGTTTCAGGACTGACTTGGGCGGAAAATCAATCTGCCCGGCTTCTGACATGACGGCCAGATAGTCTTCGGTTTCAACCGTGCGCAAAGGGCGCAGGCCGAGACGGTCCAAGCGCGCGCCGACGCGTATGCCGTCGCTGAAAACCAGGGCTGCCGGGCCGTCGTTCTTTTCTTCATACAGGCTGAAATATTCCAGCATGGCGCGCACTTGCGGCGACAGCGTCGTATCGTTTTCCCAGGCAGGCGGCATCATCGCCAGCACCGCTGTGACGATATTGAGATTGTCTTCGTTGATGCGGCGCGTCAGGGTTTGGTCCAGGCGGCCGGAGTCCGACTGGCCGCACGGGAACACGATGTGCTTGTTGTGCTGGCGCGCGATGGCGTTTTCGCTCAAGCGGTTTTTCTTGTCGGTGTTCAGCTCGCCGTTATGGGCCATGTAACGGAATGGCTGTGCCATCAGTGCGGCCGGGGCTGTGTTGGTTGAAAACCGGGTATGGAAAAACAGCGTGTTGATTTCGTGATCCTTGTCGCGCAGGTCTATGAAGTATGGAATGACCTCAAAAGAGTTGAGCCGGCCCTTATAAACCTGTGTGCGCGAGCTCATGGACAGAGGATAAAAGCCGTTCAGCTCTAGGCGCGAGAATCCTTCGACTTCGATGGCCAGCAGGGCGGCTTGGATGTGTTTTTCAAACTGATCATGCGTGGCGGCCTTCAAACTGTCCGGTCGCCCGAAAATCACCTGCTTGATAGGCAGCTGCGCTTTGATCGAGGCGGGATTGAGTACGGTTTTGTCAACCGGTACATCACGCCATTGGATTATGGGTAAATTGAATTCCTTGAAGTGGCGGTCAATAAGCTCTTTGGCTGTGGAATCATAATATTCATGATTTTCCGGGAAAAAAAAATTGGCTACACCAAAGTGGCCGAGTTCCAGGCTATCGATGCCGGTGATCTTGCGAAAAAACTTCAAGGATAAGTCAATGTTAACGCCGGCGCCGTCGCCAATTCCTTCTGCACTCATGCCGCCGCGGTGCGGAATGGTACAAAGCGCTTCATGGGATTTAATCAGCAGGTCGTGAGTTTGTATGCTCTTTTTGTGGGTAATAAAGCCCACGCCGCAGCTATCCTGCGACAGTTCATCGTTATACAGCATTTGTCTTTTACTACCTAATCGGGAATTTTCAGTCATTTTCCAGCCCGCTCTAATCATGCTGCCGCAAAGACAGCGTTTATAGTTCGTTTTTTGTTTCAATGCGTGTTAGAGTCTGATAATTAAATATTAATTCAGACAGACGCATTGAAACTGCTAAGAAATATTTAGAATAAATTTCGTCCGGCGAAACCTTTTTATAGTAACACGAAATATTGAAAACTCTAGCATTTTATTTTTGCCAAGTTGTGGAAATTCAGGTTGTATTAATATAGTTGATTGATATGAAAGAGAATTTTGATGTCGTAATCGTGGGCGGCGGTATGGTGGGGGCGGCCTTGGCTTGCAGCCTGGGAGGTAGCTTGTTGAGAGTGGCTGTAATAGAGAGCGCGCTGCCACAGGACTTTTCTGCCGATCAGCCGCATGATTTAAGGGTTTCGGCGCTCAGTATTGCATCGAAAAACATCCTTGAGGCGGTCGGCGCCTGGCGGGGCGTCACCAGTCGCAGGCTTTGCCCGTTCCGGCGCATGCGCGTCTGGGAGACTGCCGGCGATACGGAATTTTGCAGCGATGATATCGGTCATTCGGAGCTGGGCTATATCGTTGAGAATCGTGTGACGCAGCTGGCTTTATTGGACCGTCTGCGCGATTTCGATAACATCGAACTGATCTGTCCTGCCGCGATTAACAGAATCAGTTATTCAGCCGAGAGTCAAAATGATCATTCCGAACTGGAATTGACTGATGGGCGCCTGCTGTCGGCAAAAGTGCTGGTTGCAGCAGACGGCGGGCAATCCAGGGTCAGGCAGGCTGTGGGCTTGGGGGTGACAAGCTGGGATTATAAGCAGCATGCCCTGGTCATTTATATTGAGACGGATTATGGGCAGCAGGATATCACCTGGCAGCGTTTTGTGCCTAGCGGGCCGCAGGCGTTTTTGCCGTTGACGGGGCATTATGGCTCCATAGTCTGGTACAACTCGCCGGATGAAGTGTCTCGATTAAAAGCATTGCCTCATGAGGAACTGATGGCCGAGCTGGCGGCTGCGTTTCCTGACTGTCTCGGCAAGGTTAAGGGGGTTCTCGGTACAGCCAGTTTTCCTTTAAAGCGTCAGCATGCGCAGGACTACGTCAAGCCCGGCGTTGTTCTGGTCGGCGATGCGGCGCATATGATCAATCCGCTGGCTGGGCAGGGGGTGAACATCGGTCTATTGGATGCGGCCGCGTTGGGCGAGGTTTTGATTGAGGCGCAGAAGCAGGGGCAGGCTATTGATGATATAGCCGTTCTAAAGCGCTACGAAAAGTTGCGGCGCAGCGAAAACCTCAGAATGATGACGGTTATGGATGTTTTTTATCGCGTGTTCAGTAACGAAATATTGCCGGTCAAGTTCTTACGTAACCTGGGCCTGGGGCTGGCCGAGCGACTTTCGCCGGCAAAAAACAAAGTCATGCGCATGGCAATGGGCTTGGATGGCAGTCTTCCCAAGCTCGCCAAGGGGCAGCCGATCGTTTGAGCTGTCGGGTTTTATTGTTTTCAGAAAACGGTTGCGCCATTTCATTGGCTTGAGCCTGCCGTGGACACAGGAATTGAATGGGCGCTGATCAGTAGCTATTGGCGCCATTCTTGTCTATTTCACAACCCTTTGCATGTCTTACTATAAATCGCGGATTAAGTGACACATTTTGATGGCTCATGCGTTTTGCGGCGCACTGTCACATACTTGGATGCGATCTTGGTGGTCCTGAACGCTAATTGCAGACAGGCTTGACGAACTTTTTTTCGTTTTGTGACGGAGCTTGTGTTGCGCTATCGACTTCCGTCTTATAGAAATGACAGGTTTCATAAGATTTTCTCTCAAAAAATCCTTTCGACTTGGTTATTGCATCAATTCGCGAATTAATGTGATGCAGTTCATGTTGTTGATAAAAAAAGTAATTAAGCGGCCGCTCCATCTGGTTCTTGCGTTGTTTTAGGCTAGAATTTACCAATCAATTTATTGAGTACCGAAGCAATGCGTAAAAAAATTTATCCCAAAATTTCAAAGCCGCTTTCAGCGATTGTCGCCAATGAGGATGGCGTGCATTTAAACGTTTTGGCGCTGGAGACCTGTAGCGCGGAGATCTCTATTCAGTGTGACATCAGGCAGCGCAATGTCATGACGCCGGGCGGCAGTTATGTGCGCGGCGGCAGGCCGGTGGAACTGTCCATTAGTCTGGAGTTGCCCGATGAAAACGGGCAGATGTCGCCTATAGCGGCGCGTTGCCATATTGCCTATTCGCGGCGGGTTTCCAGAGATCTCTGCAAGATCGGCATGCGCTATGTCGATATGGGAAAAAATGACTATAACCGGCTGATCCAATTTATCGAAAAAGCGCTGGCTTCCAGCAATGGCTTTGCCTATTGATCGGCTTGGGCTGTTTTTAATCGCTGCCGGTTTCCAGCATTTTAAGAATTTCCCTGCGTATTTGCTCCTGCTTGGATGGGTCGGTGATAGGCTGTAATTGCTGGTCGGTTATATAAAACATGTCCTCGGCGCGGCTGCCGATCGTGGTTATTTTTGCGCTGTACAGATGGATGCGCTGCTGTATAAAAGCCTGGCCTATTTTTGATAAGAGGCCGGCGCGGTCAGTCGTTATCAGTTCTATGATGGTGTGCCTGTTTAAAGGGTCTGCATGAAACCGAATGCTAGTCTGGATAGGGAAGTGCTTGGCCTGCCTTGACTGGCGACGGATATTCTTGTGTTTTTTGACTTCCCGGTGCAGCAGGTTGTGGCGCAGTGCCGTGCAGATATGGACTTCCCTGAATGGTTCGTCAATAGGCTCTCCTGACTGCTCCAGCACCTGGAAACTGTTGAGTACATAATTGTCCGATGTGGTCATGATTCTGGCATCCAGAATCGTAAGCCCCAGTTGGTCCAATGTTGCCGTGCTTATTGAAAAAACGGCCTCTTCATTTTTCGTATAAATGAAGACTTCCGCGCTGCCTCGCTGGGTTTGCGGGCGCAGCAGCACCAAAGGCAGTTCGTCTTCGTTGGATGAAGCGATGGCGATAGTATGCCAGGCTATCTCATCCGCCGAATATCTCAGGAAATAATCGTCGCTGGCATGCTTCCAGGATTTGAAAATAACCGGTTCCGGTATGCCGAGCTTGATCAGTTCGTCTTTGGCTTCTTTTTTGTTTTCGAGCAGCCGGTCTTCCAGCGCAACCGGGTTTTCCAGTCCTCTCTGCAAGGCGCTGTGCGTTATTGAATAAAGCTCCTGGAGCAAAGCATCTTTCCAGGAGTTCCACAGTTCCGGGTTGGTGGCGCGAATATCTGCCACGGTCAGTAAATACAAGTAATTCAGATATTCGATGCTGCCCACTTGCTGAGCGAATTCGTGGATGATATCGGGGTCGCCGATGTCTTTGCGCTGGGCGGTCATCGACATGATCAAGTGGTTGCGGACCAGCCAGGTGATCAGCTTGGTGTCATGCTGTGAGAGATCGTGCTGGATGCAGAATTGCCTGGCGATTTCTTCGCCGATCACGGAATGGTCGCCATTTCGTCCTTTAGCGATGTCATGGAACAGAGCGGCAATATACAGGATCTCCGGCTTGGAAATCAGAAGAAAGATATCGTTGCAAAAAGGGAGTTCGTCAATGTGTTTTTCCAATGCAAACCGGCGCAAGTTGCTTATTACGAAAATCGTATGCTCATCCACTGTATAGATGTGAAACAAGTCATATTGCATGCGCGCGACAATATTGGCAAAGCCAGGTACATAGGCGCCTAATACCCCGTAGCGGTTCATTCGTCTTAATTGATGGGTAATGCCGCGCGGTTGGCGAAATATTTCCATGAACAGGCGGTTGGCTGTTTTATTCTTGCGAAAAGCCTCGTCAATCAGGTACAGGTTCTTGCGGATCAGGCGGATGGTGGTTGCCCTGATGCCTTTAAGTGAGGAGTTTTGCTGCAGAATCAGAAAAATTTCCAGCAGAGACGTCGGCTCTTGCTCAAAAATAGTGTCTTCGGTCGCTTCAAGATAGCCATTGATAACGGAAAATTTGGCATTAAAAGGCAGTGGCCTATAGACGGCTTCTCCGCAAACGAAGCGTTCATTAAACAATTGCAGCAACATTTCATTCAGCCGCTCGAGCCCGAGTACCGTTTTGAAATAAAACTGCATAAACTGTTCGACATCCTGATTGTAGGTCCGGTCTTCCGAGCTAAAGCCGAACTGTTTGGCAAGGTCGCGTTGATAATCAAAAATCAGTCGGTCTTCGCCGCGATTGGTCAGCAGATGCAGTGCATAACGGATGCGCCAGAGTATATCGAGGGCGGCAACCAGTTCCGAATATTCGGATTCCGGCAGGAAGCCGTATTTGACCAGTTCCTTGAGCGTGGCCGAATTGTAATGACGCTTGAATACCCAGGCGATAATCTGCATGTCGCGCAATCCGCCCGGGCCCTCCTTGATGTTCGGTTCGAGGTTATAGGCGGTACAGTGGAATTTGGCGTTGCGCTGCCGCTGTTCTTCCATCTTGGCAATGAAAAACTGATCCGAGGGCCATATTTTGTCGGGCGTAGTGGCTTCTCTAAGCGCTTCGTAAAGGGCGATATTGCCGATGAGCAGGCGCATTTCCATCAGGCTGGTCATGATCGTCTGATCATCCTGTGCGGCTTTAATGCATTCCTCGATCGTGCGCACGCTTTGCCCGGGTTTTAAGCCGATATCCCACAGGAAAGTAAAGAAATTTGCCAATGCTTCCTGATAAGGCGAAGTGTCTTCCGACTCGAGCAAAACAACGATGTCAATGTCCGAATAGGGGAATAATTCCCGGCGGCCATAACCGCCTACGGCGATCAAACTCAGCGATTGGGCGTAATCGCCGAGGTAATGTTGCCAGCACAGGCTCAGGATTTTGTCGATGAAATCGGATTTTTCTTTAAGCAGCGCGGCAACCGAGCTGTGCGGATCGAATTTTTGCCTCAGTTCAGCGTCTTTTTGCTTCAGCAGTTGTTTGAACTGAAACAGGCTGTCTTTTTCTGTAAAGAGTGTAGGAAAGGTCAAATCATTCACATTTCTTCCTGGCGCAAAGTTAGGATTTCATAACCGGTGGCTGTGACAAGAATGGTGTGTTCCCATTGGGCGGACAAGCTTCGATCTTTAGTGACTGCAGTCCAGCCGTCGGCCAATACTTTGACATGGCGCTTGCCTAGATTGAGCATGGGCTCAATGGTTAAAATCATGCCGGCTTGCAGCGTTTCGCCTGTACCGGCTTTGCCATAATGCAGAACCTGTGGATCTTCATGGAATTTTTTGCCGATGCCGTGGCCGCAAAACTCTCTGACTACAGAAAAGTGATTGGCTTCGGCGTGTTTCTGTATGGCATGGCCTATATCGCCTAAGGTGGCGCCCGGCTTAACTTGCTCAATGCCCAGAAACATGGCTTCGCGAGTTGCATTCACCAGTCTTCGGGCGTGTTGGCTGACTTCCCCTACACAGAACATTTTACTGGTGTCGCCGTGGTAATCATCTTTTATAACCGTAATATCAATATTGACGATATCGCCCGATTTAAGTTTCTTTTCGCTGGGAATGCCGTGGCAGACCTGGTGATTAATGGATGTGCAAATGGATTTCGGGAAGCCGTGATAATTAAGCGGCGCAGGTATGGCTTTTTGCACGTCGACAATATAATCGTGGCAGATTTTGTCGAGTTGATCGGTGGTGACTCCCGGAACAACATAAGGCGCAATCATTTCCAAAACTTCGGCGGCCAGTCTTCCGGCGATACGCATTTTTTCAATTTCACTTTCGGTTTTAATGATTATGCTCATGGAGATGATTATTTGTATTTGCTAAGGTTGTTTGTGCCGGATAACAGATGAGGCAGGATAAAGGTCTAGTTTTGAAGGTTAGTCAGATTATGACATGCGAAGAGTTTAACAGAGATTGGCTTGTTGTAAAAAGCTAATTATGATATAAAGTTAAGTTCATTTTTGTATTAATACTCACACTTGTCGTCACGTTTGGCAGGGTGCTGGCTCAAGTTATTGCAGCTGGTTGCCAAGCGGGGTAAGTGGAGGCGTAACCCAACTCGGACAAATAGTCCGATTTTAGATCTTAGGAGAAATTAATGGCAGCAGTATCCATGCGTCAAATGCTTGAAGCGGGTGTTCATTTTGGACATCAAACCCGTTACTGGAACCCGAAAATGGCTAATTACCTGTTCGGAGCTCGTAACAAAATCCATATCATCAATTTGGAAAAAACGCTTCCGATGTTCAATGACGCCATGAATTATCTGGGTCAAATGTCCGCAAACAAAGGTACCATCCTGTTTGTCGGCACTAAAAAAGCAGCGCGCAAAGTTGTTGCGGAAGAAGCAAAACGTTGCGGCATGCCTTATGTCAACCATCGCTGGTTAGGCGGCATGCTGACCAATTTCAAAACTATCAAGAAATCAATCAATCGCCTGAAAGAACTGGAAGCGATGAAGACTGACGGCACGCTTTACCAACGGTTCAGCAAGAAAGAAGCGCTGGGCATGGAGCGTGAACTCGAAAAGCTCGAGCGCAGCCTGGGCGGTATCAAAGACATGAAAGGCATTCCTGATGTTATTTTCGTACTGGATGTCGGGTATGAGAAAAATGCAATCAGCGAAGCGAAGAAATTAGGCATTCCGGTAGTCGGCGTTGTTGATTCCAACAACTCACCGGAAAGAATCGATTACGTCATTCCTGGTAATGACGATTCAATTCGAGCGGTTTCACTATACTGTCAAAGCGTTTCTGCGGCTGTAATGGAAGCTAAAGCGGCAAGTCTGGATATGTCGGCAAAAGCCGATGACTTCGTTGAAGAAGCCTCAGCAACAGAATAATTCACTCCCTCATTTATAACAGGCAATGGCCTGTGTGAGTGAGGGTTCAGATCAAGAAAAAACGCCTCCTTATGGGGGCGTTTTTATAGTACGAACAGTGAGGAAAAATAATGAGTATTACTGCAGCAATGGTTAAGGAACTGCGCGAGAGAACCGGTTCCGGCATGATGGAATGCAAAAAAGCGTTAACAGAAGCCAATGGCGACATGGAACTGGCCATTGAGAACATGCGTAAATCCGGCTTAGCCAAAGCCGATAAAAAATCAGGCCGCACTGCCGCTGAAGGCGTTATCGGTATAAAGGTCAGCGATGATGCGAAAACAGCGGTTATGGTGGATGTTAACTGCGAAACCGATTTCGTTGCCAAAGGTGAAGATTTTGTTAACTTTGTCAACAATATAACAGCGGCTTTGTTGACTTCCGATGTTGAAACGGACGAGCAATTGCAGTCCATGAAATTGGCCGACGGCAGCGTTGTCGATGACGTGCGTCGCAGCTTGATTGCAAAATTGGGTGAAAATATTACCATTAGACGCTTTGTAAAGTACCATACAGAGCAAGGCGGTACTGCATCCTACCTGCATGGCAGCAAAATCGGCGTCATCGTTGAATTAGCAAAATCTGACAGCGAGTTAGGCAAAGATATCGCAATGCATATTGCCGCAAGCAAACCGGAATGTGTTTCTGAAGATCAAGTGCCTGCGGAACTGATTGAGAAAGAAAAAGAAATTTTCTCGGCTCAAGCGGCAGAAAGCGGAAAGCCGGCAGAAATCATCGAGAAAATGATTGGCGGCCGCATCAGCAAATTTTTGGCCGAAATCACTTTGCTGGGCCAGCCATTTGTTAAAGACGATAAAACTACCGTCGGCAAACTGGTCGCCTCAAAAGGCAACAGCGTTATTCGCTTCGCACGCTTTGAAGTAGGCGAAGGCATTGAAAAGAAAGAAGAAAACTTTGCCGAAGAGGTTATGGCTCAAGTTAGAGGCAGTTAAGAAAATTCCCCGGCTACCGGCCGGGGGACTTTGTGCTAATAAATATTAATACCCGGTTGAATATGACTAAGCTGATTTGCCAGAGAATTTTACTTAAATTAAGCGGTGAGGCGCTGATGAGCGAGACAGGCGGCAGTATCGATTCAGATATTGTCAAGCGTCTTGCCACGGAAATTAAAGATTTATGTGATGTAGGTATCCAGGTTGGCTTGGTCATAGGTGGCGGCAATATACTGCGCGGCGCTGACAAAGCTTCGGAAGGGCTGGACCGGGTGACCAGCGATCAGATGGGTATGCTGGCCACGGTCATCAATGCATTGGCCATGCAGGATGCACTCGAGCATTTAGGTCAGCAGGTTCGAGTCATGTCAGCCTTGAAAATCAATCAGGTATGCGAAGATTATATTCGCCGCCGGGCCGTGAGGCATTTGGAAAAAGGCCGCGTGGTGATTTTTGCAGCCGGAACGGGCAATCCCTTTTTTACCACCGATTCGGCAGCCAGCCTCAGAGCGATTGAAATCAACGCGCAACTGATGATTAAAGCGACTAAGGTCAAAGGCGTCTATTCGGCAGATCCTGAGAAAGTAAAAGATGCCGTATTTTATCCTCGATTAACGTATGATGAAGCCCTGGATCAGCGCCTGAACGTCATGGATGCGACTGCGCTGGTACTATGCAGGGACAATAATCTGCCGATGCGCGTCATGAATGTGTTTGAGAAAGGCGCCGTCATGAAACTGATGATGGGTGAAGAGATAGGGTCTCTTATTCAATGAGGAACATATAATGATAAGTGATATTCAACAGAATGCCGCAACCCGCATGGGCAAAAGCATAGAAGCGTTAAGGCATGAATTTTCAAAAATAAGAACGGGTAGGGCGCATCCGAGCCTATTGGAACAGATAACTGTTTCTTACTATGGTACAGAATCTTCGTTATCGCAGGTTGCCAATATTGCTGTTGAAGATGCACGTACTTTAACTATCACGCCATGGGAAAAGACCATGGTGCAGGCGATCGAAAAAGCGATTTTGAAGTCGGATCTCGGTTTGAACCCGAATACCACCGGCATGACTATCCGCATTCCATTGCCGCCGCTGACTGAAGAGCGCCGTCGCGATCTCGTTAAAGTGGTCAGGCATGAAGCGGAGAATGGCCGTGTGGCGATCAGAAATATTCGCCGTGATGCCAATTCGGAAATAAAGGACGCATTGAAGGAAAAAATGATTTCCGAAGATGAAGCGCGCGCTGCTGAAGAGAAAATCCAAAAATTGACCGATCAATATATCAAGGAAGTGGAAAAATTATTGGAAGCCAAAGAGGCAGATCTGCTGTCAATTTAACTGAGATTTAGCAATGTCAGCTGATGATTCCAACAGTTTAGAATCAGATAATAACAAGCCGCGCCATATCGCCATCATTATGGATGGCAATGGCCGCTGGGCACAGAAAAGATTTATGCCGCGCCCTATGGGGCATCAGGCCGGCGTCAAGGCCGTCAGAAAAGTCGTCGAATACTGCGCCAAACAGGAGATTGAGGTTTTATCCCTGTTCGCTTTCAGCAGCGAGAACTGGCGACGTCCGCAAGAAGAAGTTTCCATGCTGATGAGCTTGTTTATCACTACGCTGCAGCGGGAAATCGACAAACTGCACCGTAACGATATCCGCTTGCGGTTTATCGGCGACAGAACGGCATTTCCAGAAAAATTACAGGCTAAAATTGCCGAAGGAGAGGCGAGGACAAAGGACAACAAGGGCTTAACCCTTGTTGTGGCGGCAAACTACGGAGGTCGCTGGGATATGTGTCAGGCCTTCCGGAAAGTGGCTGAAAAAATAGCGGCCGGCGAACTGGAAAACCAGGAGATCAATGAAAAGCTGATCGAACGGTATTTATCCACTGCTGACCTGCCCGAGCCCGATCTGTTTATCAGAACAGGCGGCGAGCAACGTGTCAGTAATTTTCTGTTGTGGCAATTAGCCTATACGGAGCTGTATTTTACACCGACACTCTGGCCGGATTTCGACCAGGATTCAATTGAAGACGCTATTAAGAGCTTTAAAAGCCGGCAGCGGCGGTTTGGCCATACCGGGGAGCAGGTGCTTAATAAAGCCGTCACCTTCTAAATCTTAATAATCACAATAATTAATAAAATGTTACTGCAGCGAATTATAACCGCCTCAATATTGGCTCTTTTGGTCGTACTGGCTGTGTTCCAGTTGCCCTCGGAGTATTTTTCATTAGTTTTAGGATTGATCATTTTGGTTGCCGCCTGGGAATGGAGCAATCTGGCAGGCATCAGATCACCGTTGAAGCGGGGCTTGTTGTTACTGGCGCTGGTTCTGCCGATGCTGGGCCTTCATTTCTGGACCTATTTCCTCGAGCTGATTGCGCAAAGCTTCGATTGGCCCGAAGTCAGGAGTTATTCGGGTGCGCTGGAATGGCTGGTTATCCCGCCGGTACTGTTCTGGATACTGGCCATGATACTGATCAGGAGCAGACCGTCGGAGATGTTGAAACTGCAGATGGGAACGCGTTATAAAGCGCTGATCGGCTGGTTCGTCTTATTGTCGGCCTGGTTGTTTTTGAGCCGGCTGAGAGCCATATGGGGCGAGGGAATGGTGCTTTATTTCCTGCTCCTGATCTGGGCCGCCGATATTGCAGCCTACTTCATCGGCAAGAAATACGGGCAAACCAAGCTGTCGCCTGAAATCAGCCCCGGCAAGACAGTAGCCGGCATGTATGGCGCTTTAATAGCCGGTGTGGTTTGCGCCGTTGCTCTAAGCCTGTTCTATGGTTATAACTTTATGATCGCATCGGACTTCATTCTGCTGTCCGTATTGACGGTCCTGGTTTCCATTTATGGCGATTTGTTTTTCAGCCTCGCCAAGCGCCAGCGCGGCGTAAAAGACAGCGGTTCCATCCTGCCGGGACATGGCGGCATTTTGGATCGCATCGACAGCCTCATTGCCGCAGCGCCGTTTTTCTATGCCGGTATTTTCCTGATGTCTGGGTTAGTGGCATGAAGAAAGGCATTTGCATACTCGGAGCGACCGGCTCGATCGGCGTCAGTACGTTGGATGTGGTGGCCAGGCATGCCCATCTTTACAAGGTCGTCGCCTTAACGGCCAATACCAATACCGATACCTTGTACGAACAATGTCTGGCGCATCGCCCTGAATACGTCGTTATTGTTGATGAGGCCAAGGTTCAGGCATTCAAGGACAAGCTTAAGAATTCACCGGTCCCGGACATTAAAGTCCTGTCCGGCGCCCATGCGTTGGAGCATGTTGCCACGCTGGACAACGTCGATTCGGTCATGGCGGCTATCGTCGGCGCGGCGGGACTGCTGCCCAGCCTGGCTGCGGCAAAGGCCGGCAAAACCGTATTGCTGGCTAATAAAGAAGCGCTGGTCATGTCCGGCGATATTTTCATGCAGGCCATAGCTGATTCGGGGGCGCAGTTGCTGCCGATCGACAGCGAGCACAATGCAATATTCCAGTGTATGCCGGCCGGTTATAAAACCGGGGTGCGGGCCAAGCAGGCCAGACGCATCCTGCTCACTGCTTCGGGCGGCCCGTTCCGCGAGATGCCGCTGGAACAAATGCCGCATGTGACGCCGGCTCAAGCGGTCGCTCATCCCAATTGGGACATGGGCAAGAAAATTTCAGTCGATTCGGCCACGATGATGAACAAAGGTCTGGAAATGATCGAAGCCTGTCTTCTGTTCAATATGACCCCGGACCAAATACAGGTAGTCATCCATCCGCAAAGCGTCATCCATTCAATGGTCGATTATGTGGACGGTACTGTGCTGGCGCAGATGGGCAATCCTGATATGCGCGTTCCTATCGCCCACTCCCTGGCTTGGCCGGAACGGTTCGAATCCGGCGTGGAGCCGCTGAATATTTTCGAAGTCCGCCGCATGGATTTCCAGGAGCCGAATCTGGAGCGCTTTCCCTGCCTGCGTCTGGCGTATGAGGCCATCAATGCCGGCGGGATTATGCCGACCGTATTGAATGCCGCCAATGAAATAGCGGTGGACGCTTTTTTGAATGAGCGCGTGCGCTTTACCGATATTCCGGTCATCATTGAGCGCTGCATGCAGCAATTTGAAGTCAAACCGGCCGACAGTCTGGAAATTATTCTGGACGTGGATAAACAAGCCAGAAAGTTGTCTAATAAAATTATTGACGAGCTTATTGGTTAAAGGACTTCATGCATACTCTGTTTTATTTCATCATTGCTATCGGTATTCTTGTTTCATTTCATGAATTTGGGCACTTTTGGGTAGCCCGCAGAGCCGGAGTCAAAGTGCTCAGGTTTTCCGTAGGTTTCGGCAGAGTATTGTGGTCCTACCGGAAAGATCCTGAGTCAACAGAGTATGTCATATCGGCCATTCCGCTGGGCGGTTATGTCAAAATGGTCGATGAACGCGAGGGCGAGGTCAAAAAAGAGGATCTGCCTTATGCCTTTAATCAGCAATCGGTGCTGACAAGAGCGGCCATCGTGGCGGCAGGGCCCGTGTTTAACCTGATGCTTGCCGTTGTTTTGTTCTGGAGCGTATTGGTCATCGGCGAAGTCGGCATAAAACCGGTGCTCGGTCCGGTGGAACAGGGCACGCTGGCGGCAGAGGCTGGCTTTGCAGAAGGCGACGAGATCATCTCCGTCAATGGCAAAGCGACGCCGACCTGGGCCGAAGCCTTGAGCGTTTTGGTCGCTTCCGCACTCGATAGCGGAGAGCAAGTAGAAGTCAAAGTCAGAAATTTTGAAGATGCGCAAAGCACCAAAATTTTGAGGATTCCAGAAAAAGATAGCACCGATCCTGATGTCTTATATAAGCGATTGGGTTTTAAACCCTGGACGCCAAAACTGAAGCCGGTCATAGGGCAAGTGCTCGCCAATGGCGCGGCATCTGAAGCCGGCTTTCAGACAGGCGACCTGATCATCAGCGCTGACGGTACTGAAATCAATGACTGGATGCAGTGGGTGGAGTATGTAAAAAGCCATCCCGGCGTAGCGGTCAAGGTGATTATCGAACGCGATGACAGACGCATGCCGATAACGCTGACGCCTAAGCGCGTCACGTCCGGACAGAAGACTGAAGGAAAAATCGGCGCGTCCGTCCAGGTGCCGGAAGGTCTGACGGATTCCATGCGTGCCGAATATTCCTTATCGCCGCTCCAGGCAGTGCCTGCCGCTTTCGAAAAAGCTTATTATTATTCCGTCTCAACCTTGAAAATGATGGGCAAAATGCTGGTCGGCAAGGCTTCTGTTGAAAATTTAAGCGGCCCCATCAGTATTGCCCAGTTTGCCGGACAGTCTGCCACGATGGGTCTAACCCATTTCCTGAAATTCCTTGCCTTGGTGAGCGTCAGTCTCGGCGTGCTCAATCTGTTGCCTATACCGGTGCTGGATGGCGGGCATTTAATGTTTTTCGGCATAGAAGCCATTAAAGGCAGTCCTGTTCCGGAAAAAGCACAACTTTTCTTTCAACAGATTGGCATGGCCTTGCTGTTTTTTCTAATGGTATTCGCCATGATTCTGGATATTGGGCGTTTGTTTCAATAATAAAATTACTGTTTAATAACTGATGCTATGCGGCAACCTGACTTCGGCCAATATCCGCCCCCGTAAATACCTTTATATATAATTCACCGGAACGTTAAAAGAGAGGTACGCAATGCGTACCCTACAATGCAAAGGAAAAAAACGAGAAGACCATGAAAAAAGTTATCAAGATTGCCGCACTATCACTATTCGGCCTGACCTTGCCTGTCGCTCAGGCAGATGAAAATGCCATCCGGCAGGCATTCTCAACGTCCATGCCTGAAGTAAAAATCGATTCCGTCAAACCTTCCGAGATAAAAGGTCTCTATGAGGTTGCAATCGGCGCGAATATTTTTTATGTCTCTGATGACGGCAAATATTTACTGCAGGGCCATCTAATCGATGTAGCGAAGCGTACCGACCTGACGGAAGAAAAATTAGGCAACACGCGCAAACAGGCTCTTGAAAAACTCGGCCAGGATAAAATGATCGTGTTCAAGCCGAAGATAGCTAAATACAAAGTGTATGTTTTTACCGACATCGATTGCGGCTATTGCCGTAAACTGCATTCGGAAATCGATCAGTACATGGCCCAGGGCATCCAGATCCAATACCTGTTTTTCCCGAGAGCCGGCAAGGGTTCGGATTCCTACAACAAAGCCGTTTCCGTCTGGTGTTCTGAAGACCGCAATGCGGCGCTGACAGAAGCCAAAAAAGGCGGAACGCCGGCCGTCAAGACCTGCGACAATCCGGTCGACGAGCACATGCAGCTCGGCGCAGAATTTGAAGCCAGAGGCACGCCGATGATCGTCACCGAAAAAGGCACGATCTATCCGGGCTATATGCCGGCTAAGCAATTGGCCGAGGCTCTGGAAAGCGAAGCGAATCCGAAATAGCATGGCTGGCCGTTAGCGTAAGCCCGGCATAAAGGACTTCGAAGTGCTGGGTTTACCAACCCAGCCTACCCGCTGCCCTGCCAAAATCAAGGCGAAATCCACTGTAGGGGACGCATCGCGTACCTATTCGGGGCTTTCCGGCACACCGCAAGTCCGGAAAGGTACGCGATGCGTACCCTACAGAGCCTAGGGGACTCCAAATGCCGGATTTATCAATCCAGCCTACACCATTTCCTTGAGCCGGTAGAGCAAATCCAAAGCCTGACGCGGACTGAACTCGTCAGGATTCATATCCTCCAGCAAACACACGGCAGGATGGCACTCCTTGGCCGAAAACAGATCCAGCTGATTAACCCCGGTTTCCGCCTGCTGCTCTATATAGGCATTGTTTTCCAGATGCTGTAATTTGGCTTTGGCCTTATCGATCACCGAACGCGGCACTCCGGCCAGGGACGCCACCTGCAGGCCGTAACTCTGATTGGCCGGCCCTTCCTTGACCGCATGCAGAAAAATAATCCGGTCGCCGTGTTCCATGGCATCCAGATGCACATTGTGGATGGTGTCCTGCTCGTCAGCCAGCGTTGTCAGCTCGAAATAATGCGTGGCGAACAGCGTAAACGCCTTCGTTTCCTTGGCCAGATAATCGGCGCAGGCCCAGGCCAGCGACAGGCCATCGAACGTGCTCGTGCCGCGGCCGATTTCGTCCATTAAAATCAGGCTTTTCGAGGTGGCATTGTGCAGGATGTTCGCCGTCTCCGACATTTCCACCATAAACGTCGAGCGGCCGCTGGCCAGATCATCGGAAGCGCCTATGCGCGTGAAAATCTTGTCGACAGGGCCGCAGGTCAGCGCCTTGGCCGGCACATAACAGCCGATATGCGCGATCAGGACGATCAGCGCCGCCTGGCGCATATAAGTGGATTTGCCGCCCATGTTAGGGCCGGTGATGATCAGCATGCGGCGCTGGCCGGAAAACGACAGGTCATTGGGCACAAACGGAATATCGGACACCTGCTCGACCACCAGATGTCGGCCGGCCTCGATATGGATGCCGGGCTCGTCGACCAGTGCCGGTTCGGACAGATTCAGCGTATCGGCGCGCTCGGCAAAATTGACCAGCACATCGAGTTCGGCCAGCGCGGCGGCGCACGCCTGCAGCGGGATCAGGGAGGCGGCGATGATCGAAAGCAGTTCCTCGTACAGGGACTTCTCGAAGGCCAGCGATTTTTCGCGCGCGCTGAGGACTTTATCCTCAAACGCTTTCAGCTCTTCCGTCACATAGCGCTCGACGCCCTTCAGGGTCTGTTTGCGGATGTAATGGCCGGGCACTTTTTCGGCATGCAGGCGTGAAATCTCGATATAGTAACCCTGCACGCGGTTGTAATTGACTTTCAGGTTCGCGATGCCGGTCGCGGCTTTTTCCCGATTCTCCATATCAATCAGAAACTGGTCGGCGTTCTGGCTCAGGTTGCGCAGTTCATCGAGTTCCCGGCTATAGCCCGGCGCGATCACGCCGCCGTCGCGGATCAGAACGGGCGGGTTATCGATGACGGCCTTGTTCAGCAGTTGCAGCATCACCGGCTGCTCGCCGATTTTTTCCCTTAACAGCGTTAATTGCGGATTGTCGCTCGCAGCAAGCACCTGCTGCAGGGCAGGCAGCACCGCCAGCGTATTGCGCAAGACGATCAAATCCCGGGGCCGCGCCGACTTCAGTGCAATGCGCGAGCTGATCCTTTCAATATCGCCGACTTGCCGAAGCTGGGCCTGCACATCGCGGTACAGCTGGCCATCCAATAAGGTAGCGATGCAGGCGTAGCGGTCTTTCAGTATGGCATGATTGCGCAAAGGCCTGTTTATCCAGCGCCGCAGGCAGCGGCTGCCCATGGCCGTAGCGGTCTTGTCCAGCACGCCGAACAGCGTGTATTGCAGTTGCCCGGACGGGTGCGAGTCCAGTTCCAGATTGCGGCGGCTGGCCGCATCGAGCACGATGCTGTCGTCGCTGTTCTCAATGCGTATGCCCTGAATGTGCGGCAGCGCGCCTTGCTGCGTGTCCTTGACGTATTGCAGCAGGGCGCCGGCGGCGGCGATGGCGGCCGGCATGTGCTCGCAGCCGAAACCTTTCAGATCATGCGTGTTGAACTGCTTCAACACCAGCTGCCGCGCGCTTTCGGTCTCGAAATGCCAGGGCGGCCGGCGGCACAGGCCGCTGCGCTGCTTGATGGCGGCCGGCAATGGCCAGTCTTCGCTGAACAACAGCTCGGCAGGATTCAGGCGTCCGATTTCGCCGAGCAGCTGGTCCTCGGATTCAACCTGTTGCAGGATAAAACGGCCACTGGTCAGGTCCAGCGTGGCGATGCCGAATTGATGATTCAGAACGCAGACGGCGACCAGCAGATTATCCTTCCGGTCTTCGAGCAGGGCCTCGTCCGTGACCGTGCCAGGCGTGACGATGCGCACCACCTTGCGCTCGACGGGGCCTTTCGAAGCCGCAGGATCGCCGATCTGCTCGCAGATCGCTACGGATTCGCCGTTGCGCAGCAGTCTGGCGATATAGCCTTCGGCCGCATGGTAAGGAATGCCGGCCATGGCGATTGGCGTGCCGGCCGACTGCCCGCGGCTGGTCAGGGTAATGTCCAGCAGCTGCGCCGCTTTCTTGGCATCGTCATAGAAAAGTTCGTAAAAATCCCCCATGCGGTAAAAAACCAGCGTATCGGGATAATTGGACTTGATGCGCAGATACTGCTGCATCATCGGTGTGTGTGGGGTAGCGGAATTTTGATTTATACTCATGTGCCTATTTTATCCGAAGTCGCAGGGGAGTCACCATCATGGATCACGAATTATTTGAACTGGCTGAACAACTGGGCCGCTCACTGAAAGCCGGCGGAAAAAAAATCGCCACGGCCGAATCCTGCACCGGCGGCTGGATCGCCCAGGCCATCACCGAAGTGCCTGGCAGCTCGGCCTGGTTTGACCGGGGTTTTGTGGCCTACAGCAACGTATCAAAAGTGCAGATGCTGGGCGTCAAGCAGGAAACGCTGAATAAATACGGGGCTGTCAGCGCCGAAACGGCAATGGAAATGGCGCTGGGCGCACTGGAAAACAGCGATGCGGACTGTGCCTGCGCCGTGACCGGCATAGCAGGGCCCGATGGCGGCTCGCCGGAGAAACCTGTTGGCATGGTTTTTATCGCCTGGCAATACAAAGACGGCGGCTGCGAGATAATAAAAAAGCTATTTGCCGGAGATCGGCAGCAAATAAGGCGGCAAACGGTAAAAATGGCTATCGAGGGCATAGCCGACTATAAATTGATGTTGGCGGCAAAGGATTAGGCTGGGTCGACGAGAGTCGATCCGGCAATTATCGCCAATCAATCAGTGGCAACTTGGCTAATATGACGCATTTGTAGAGTCGAATTTATTCGACTGATATGAAGCGATGTAGGGTCGAATTCATTCGACCTGGGACAACCGAGATAGACAGGCAGTGCGAATGAATTCGCACCTACACGCAGGTCGATCGGCTACCCTTTCTTTGAGTTAAATCAATGTTGTCGGCAGCAACCCCGACAATTATTGTCAGTCGACAATACGGCTAACCTGAAAACGCATAAAGTGCGGCGTGGATTCAATAAATTTATCTATGCAAAAGGTTCCGTTTACCAATCTCTTATCGATGGCAAAGCAAGTTCCTGTCCTGTAATTATCGGGAGACAGAAGGAATTCGGTTTTGCCGCCGGCGCGCTTGATGATGAACCCTTCTTTTTCATTGATTTCAATCGGGTAAACATCGCCGTGCAGTATTTCCAGCAGTATGTGCTTCAGGTTCATCACGGACTCGATGCGCAGGTAGCGGACAATCGCCAGCAGCGGTTTTTTATTCTCCTGTATGAAAACCAGCGGTTCACCGATTGCGCAATCCTGGCTGACCTTGGCCATATAAAAGCCGGGACTGTCGGTTTTAAAGGCCCTGGTTTTGATAATAAACGCTGGCCGTTCGTCTTTCAGAAATTTGGTTGTGATAAAACCAAAGGTATTTTTCCCGTCTTCCATCGGCTCGAGTTCCAGCTCGGCTGGTTCCGATTGCTCTTCCAAGGCCCCGCTCAGTTCAAGAATACGATATCTGTTGATCAGCATTTTCAGCAATTGGGCCACCCATGCCGTTCCTATGGCCATATCGCATACAGTGGGATTAGCAGGGTCGGCCGATTCTCGGATCGGCTCATAAGCGGTCAGCCGGTTCAATGTCGACAGGAAGGTTTGGTAATGCGGCAGATGCGCCGTATTTGACTCAAAGTAGCGAATGAGGCCGGTTGTATTGATATACAGGACTCCGTCATTCGTTCTATAGGGATCGATGTATTGTGGGGCTGCAAGCGAATCAGGATGCCAACAGAAAAATGAAGATTCGGAAGGGTTAGTATCCAGTGTCAGCAAACGGCAGAGCTTCCCGGTTGCGTGAAAGATATCGGCAATTTCCGAAGGGGAAAAATCGTAGGCGTTGCAGATGGAGAACAGCAGTACCTGTTTCAGGACTGCTTCAATAGTCAGTTGCCGGTTCAGGCTTGAATCAGTATCCTGAATATCCAGATCAAGGATATCGAGCGCTTTGGCGTTCAGGTAAAGCTCGCTGATTTTTGCCCAGAGCGCGGTATCAGGCGCTTCATAAAACACAGCGTTGCGCCTTATCAGCAGGCAGGCCAGCTGCATGGCTTTATGAATAATTGAAGCTTGCTGTGCTTTGGTCAGCGCGCTGTCATTGCTGATGCTGCAATAAGCGAAACAGAGCGTTTTGGTAAGCTGGATGGAAAAATGAACCAGTTTTCTTGTTTTATCGACAGCATGGGTGGCCTTGTTGCTGGTCGCTATGTGCACAAGGCTGTTGGACGCCATTAAAATGGCCGGCGCCAATTGATCCAGGACTGAATAGAGCGCCGGGGCTTCAATAGCCGAGTTGCTGAGTTTTTTAATAATTGTGTAGAGCTGATTGACTTTGTTGTTAACTGATAAGGGTTCCAATGCAGCCAGCCAGTTGTTTACAGACTCGGAATCCAGCTCAAAAGGGAGGGCATAAGAATCAGACATAAAAATATGAACAGACATATTGTTAAGAATGACTAATTATAGTCAATCTTTATCATGATTGTATTTTTATGCTTGAATTATCACTCCTATATTTTTTAGGTTTGCGAAACGGATCGTGGTTTACCTATAAAAATACCTGAAGGGCGCAAATAAAAACCACCCAACCCGGCGAGAGTTGGATGGTTGATCATGATTAAATGCGGGTTAAGCTTTTTAATCTTGTGGATAGAAAATGCTACCCCCCTCTCTGACTTATTAGCAGAGTTTTGGCTTATCAGTCGAGCAAGTTCCGCCTTTTGTCCATACTAATTTACCATCCGAACCCACTGCTGGAGTTAATGTGTAGGTTTGAGCAGCTAAGCCGCCAGCAGAGGTTGCTGTTGCAGTAATGGCACCAGCAGTAGTAACTGCTATATTAGAAAAATATGTTGAAGCTGAAGGAGCTTCTGGAATGAGGCCGTTATAACCAAGTGCGACGTTAATAATAGATTTATTAGCACCGTCATAACAATCACCATTTTGAACACAGATTTCAATACCGGCTTTAACGCCTGCAGTGGCGTTTACAACTTCTGAGAATTTAGCTTTTAATGTATATTCCTGATAAGCGGGCACAGCAATCGCCGCCAAAATACCGATGATCGCAACAACGATCATTAATTCGATTAAGGTAAAACCTTGTTGTACTTTTCTCATTTGAGTTTTCATGGTGCTTTTCCTTTTTTGCTATGGAAAGTTAGAGTTACGTCAGTAATAATGCAAAGGCCGTGCCAAAATGCGCGAAGCGTGATTTTGCAGGGGTTCAGCGGCAGGAAAGGGTTGGAAGGCTATTTGGCAATACCGTTAAAAATGGCAGACTTTGTCAGTCTGTGACAAAAATGGTCAGTTTGCGGCAGCCTGTCTGATTAACACGCAGTTCATAAAGAAAATTAAGGTAAAAGCTTCGTATACTCCATGTTTGCTAAAAAGTCGCATTAGTTGGGCGGTGCTTTTTCGAGCAAGCAATAACTTATTTGACTGTAGTATCGTCAGTCGTTACTATCCTTTGCATGATTAAAACCTTTGCCAATAAAGAAACCGCTGCGGCTTTTCAAGGTTTGCCTGTTAAGCGATTTCCTTCCGATATTCGCGTTCGAATACGCTCAAAGCTTCAGCAACTTCATGCTGTGGCTTTACTTGATGATTTACGGGTTCCGCCGGGCAATCGGCTTGAATCCCTAAAAGGCGATCGCATCGGCCAATACAGTATTCGTGTTAATGACCAATGGCGCATTTGCTTTATTTGGCGGGATGGCAATGCTTATGACGTTGAAATTATCGACTACCACTAAACCTATGACTATCCATATAGAAGACATTAAACAGCTGGATTACAGTGACATTATTGATGTTGATGCCGCACATGTCCCTATGCAAACACCGGGTCAAATCCTGCTTGAAGATTTTTTGAAGCCTATGGGTATTACCCAATACCGGCTTGCAAAATCAATCGGCGTATCGCAACGCCGTATTGGTGAAATTATTGCCGGCCATCGCTCCATTACCGTTGATACCGGCCTTAGGCTTTCCCGTTTTTTCGGCGTGAGCGACAACTTTTGGACACGATTACAGCTTGATTATGACATAGAAAAAGCAAAACGCTTATTGGCTGATGTCTTGCCTGCTATCCATCCTTTTAATGCTAAGGGTCTGTCATCTACTTCCGATTGATGCAGCGCCGGACGATTTTAAATCGCGATGTATACCCAAAGGGCATAAAGGCATCGCTCTCACAGGGATGGGCTTAATCTGAAGAGATATCGGAAGTTGTTTTTAGCCGAATCCTTAATGAAAAGTGAAAATGATGAAGAGCTTGTCACTAATGATAATATTGGACACGTTAGCGTCAAAATAACATGAGGTTAAAAATATGTCAGCATTTACAGCTCAGGTCTCGGCAGGGGGGCGTATTGTCATTCCTGCGGAAATTCGTCGGAAAATGGGGATTCATTCCGGAGATCAGGTGATATTGTCCTACCATGATGGTGAATTGCACATCTCAACCCGTAAGCAGCGCCTGAAACAGGCTAAGGCTATTGTAAAGGCTTGTGTGGGTAATATTTCATTAGCCGAACAGTTGATTGAAGAGCGCCGGGCCGAGGCCAATGACTAAGCAGGTTGTTTTGGACGCTTCTGCTGTACTTGCCTTTCTTCAAGATGAAAACGGCAGTGAAAAAGTGGATTCGGTTTTGTCAGAAGGCAGGGCCATTATATCCGCCGTTAATTATGCCGAGGTTGTGGGTAAATTGCTTGAAGCAGGGCTGCCGGAGTCTTCAGTAAAAATAGTGATGGAAAATCTGGAATTACAAGTTGAGCCGTTGGATGATCAACAAGCTTGGCAAGCAGGCATGTTGCGGATAAGCACAAGGGAATTCGGTTTGTCACTGGGGGATAGGGCTTGTTTGGCATTGGCTCATATTAAGAATCTTTCCATTATTACGGCTGATAAACAGTGGGATAAACTGAAAACAGATATCAAAATTATCCAGCTTCGTTAATGTAGCTAAAGGTTTAGTGGACTATTAACTGATGTTTCGCACGGGCAGTTTTTTATCCCGTTTGCTGTGGTAGCGATAGGTTGTTAAACCGATTTTCAATCAACTTACGATGTAACTTCATTGCATGGATATGTCCTCGTAGGTGCGAATTCATTCGCACTGCCTGTATATCTCAAGTTGTCCCGGGTCGAATGAATTCGACCCTACACCTGCGTACCATCAGATATCATGATTAAGCATCAATTGATGATTTTCTCGGAGGCTGTATGAGAATTACTATAAATATTGATGACGAGCTTCTGGCGCAAGTCCAGCAGCTTAGCGGTTTGACTGAACGCAACCCGTTGATTCGCGAGGCGCTGTGGGCATTGGTGCAGCGCGAAAGTGCCCGCTGTCTGGCGCAGTTGAGCGGGACTCAACCGGAATTAAAGCCGGTTCCGCGCCGTCAGGGCATTTAAGCGCCTACTTTAGCAGTCTATCGAACATTAGCTTTTATTTCGGTATTTCAAGTTTATCCGCAGGCTTGTGGCTGACGGCGGTCGGAAAAGACACCTCGCCATTCGGAAACTTGGCGCCTTCAGGCCATAAATGGAAAATGATGCCGTCGGTCTTGGCGGCCGCATCGGCGATTTCCTTGGCTTTCTCGGGCGGCACATCATGCACCTGCACGCGGCCGGAGGCGATTTCCACCTTGTGGTCGTGGAAATGCTTGTTCCATTGCTCCAGCGTCACGCCGGAACGCGCGAGTTTCTGGTCGACGAAATATTCGATCTCGACGAGTTCGGCATTGGGGTCGTCCGACAGGAAAATCATGCATTGCAGGATTTCGGGTTTGACCGGTTTGCAATAATGGTGATAGGGGCCGTGCACGGTTCCGTCTTCGTGGCGGTGCGGCGCGGTGACATGAATATTGTAGCCTTCGGCCGGCGTTTTCGGCTTATCTGCGGCGTTCAGGAGGGTAGTGGCAAAGAGTGTTGCTGTGCATGTCGTCATGAGAAAAAACCGTTTTTTCATGGGGATCTCCTCTTTGGCTGATTGCTCAGGGAGGGGCTGATGGAAACAGGGCGTAATACCTCTTTCTTGAGATTAGGCTCTTGAACCTTTGCGCTATTGACAAAATTAGGACTAAAGCGGGAAATGTTTGTTCAAGATTTCAGGCTGCTGGCCGGGTTAGAGCTTTAGCGAAAACCCAGCATAGGGAACTTCGAAAATGCTGGGCTTGTCAATCTAGCCAGCGAGTTGTTAAGCCTGGTTTTTTCATGCCGTTAAATGTCACATCCAGGCACGATTTTTAAGTGTAATATAATCCTTTTTGAAGGCATGACTTTATGGCTGGAGGCAATAGGACGATGAAAAATTACGGCAAAGTGTTATTGAATCTTATGATGGGAATCTGCCTTCTTCTGTATGGTCATGAAACCATTGCCGAGGCCGGCGCAAAACAGGATCAGGCCGAGCGCAGCAAATCAGCCGGCCAAAAAACAGCCGCGCCGGCAGCGGATGCAGGCAATGCCGCCGAATTTCAAAAACCGCTCGATCTTTCCATTCCGTTCAAGATGGCTGACAGCGCCGCACAGAAGATCGGGCAGAATGCCGCCAGGCAGGATCTGTTTGCAGCCAGGAAAAAGCAGCGGGCACTGGAACTGAATGGCGGCGCGGTGATGACGCACGACCCGGAAGGCGAGAAACAGCAAACCGTCGATGGGGCCGGCATTGTTTTCAGCCTGAAACCTTAAGCAGCGGCCGGCTGTCAGCGGCGACACGGCCTAGTTTTCTATATTCAGCTCGATATACGGACAGCACCGGTATTTCGGGTCATAGGACATCAGCAGGAAGGCCCGGTCTATAACCGAGAAATAGCGGAATGTACGATCCGACAGGATCGGGAACGTGTAATCAAAATTGAGGATGGGCTCGTCGGTGTGGATGAGCACCATATAGGTGTCGTAAGGTCCGCCTTTGATATTTTTGGCGATGTCCTTGGCTTTGAGGCGCCGCGTGATCGAATTGATCAGTTTGTCTTCGTCCCATTCGGCCCATTGCGTGAGGACGCCGTTTTTATAGGCCATGATGGCCTCGGGATCGACCAGTTCCGTCACCTCGACGCCCAGTCGCCTGCCATCGAACAGCAAGGCTTCGCAATCGGGCGGATCATTGCCTCGGCCCCGCGTGCTGGGCTGGTCAAAAAAGGCGACATTCGTTACCTCCAGCGATGCTTTCAGCGAATGCACGATTCTTAATTCTTCCAGCTCCCGATCTTCAGGGTATGCAAAGAAATCGCTGTATCGGCGCCATCTTCTGAGACCTTTCGGCATCAGGTAAGTTATTTCTTTTTCCTTCTCCATAATCAATTTCGACGGGTCAAGGTTTTTGCTAAGTTTCTGATTCTAACGTCAAAATATTACAGCAATGAAATTAATCTTGAATTCTTTGATCAAAATCAGTTCTATTAAAGCTTTAACGAGATTTGCATAGGAGGGTTTAATGGAAATCTTCGATTCAATTAATCTTTATCTGCACACTCATCCGACACTGCTGGCCGAGATGATGTTCCTTTTTCGTCTCAAAGCCTGGATTCTTTGCGGGCTGGCGCTTTATTTCGTTGTCCTGATGCACAGGACCCAGAAGAAAGAGCAGGCCGAGCTTGCCAAAAGGGATGACAATTTTCTGGCCTAGCGCCGGAGGGAATTCAAGGCGCTACCTTTATGCCAACAGAAGCGGCCATATCGATACAAAAGCTGAGCAAAAGCTATGAGGAATCAGGCAGGCGGCATAGCATTTTCACTGATCTGACCCTGGAGGTGAGCCGTGGCGAGTTTATCGTGCTGCTCGGCCGCAGCGGCTCCGGTAAATCGACCTTGCTGAATCTGATCAGCGGCATCGACCCTCCCGATGCCGGCAATGTCATCATCAACGGCACCGATATCACGGCGCTTTCCGAGCACGGACGCACGCTGTTCCGTCGTCATCATCTGGGCTTTATCTTCCAGTCTTATAATCTGATCCCCACCCTGACCGTGGCTGAAAACCTGCTGTTGCCGCTGGAACTGATCAGGCCCTTGGCACAGGCGGACCGCGATAAAGTCGCGGCGCTGCTGGACAAGCTCGGTCTTGCCGACCGTCACGATACTTATCCCGACCGCCTGTCAGGCGGCGAGCAGCAGCGCGTCGCTATCGCCAGAGCCCTGGTTCACGATCCGGACCTGATCCTGGCCGACGAGCCAACCGGCAATCTGGATCTGGAAACCGGCAGCCAGGTTCTGGCGCTACTCGATACGCTGGTCAAAAAAGCCGGCAAGACCCTGATCATGGCGACGCACAGCCGCGAAGTCATCGGTCAGGCCGACCGCATCGTCTCAATCCGCGATAAATCATTGGTTCCGGTTGATGAGCTCTGTCCTTGACCGGGCCAGCCGCAATTTTCTCTGGCGGCATCCCTGGCAACTGGTGCTGGCGCTTCTGGGCATTGCCTTGGGCGTTGCGGTTGTGGTTGCAATCGAACTGGCGATGGAAAGCGCGCTGGCTTCCTTCGACCAGACACGCAAGGCTTTTTCGGGGACGGCAACGCATCGCATCGCGGCCGGCGACGGCGGCCTCGATGAAAAACTCTACACTCGGCTGCGCGTGGAGCAGGGCATACAGCAGTTGTCGCCGATCGTAAGCGGTTATGTGCGGCGGTCCGATGACAGCTTCAGGCTGATCGGCATCGATCCGTTCGTTGAGAAATCCTTTCAATCGGCCTGGCAAAAACAGTACGGCGATGTCGGCTTTCTTGCCCGCCTGATCGCCGAACCCGGCACGGCGCTGGTCAGCGAGCAGACGGCAGCGCGCCTGCATCTTAAAGTCGATGACGAAATCTCGGTCGAGGCCGGCAACGGCGAGCGCCGGTTAAAAATCATCGCCCTGTTGTCGCCATCCCAGGCCATCTCAGAGCAGGCGCTGTCGGGAATGGTCATCACCGACATCGCCACGGCTCAGGAAGTGCTGGGCCTGTATGGCAGGCTTAGTTCCATCGATGCGTTGATCGATAAAGACGCATCCGATACGCTGGCCCGGATACGCCGGATATTGCCGGCCAATGCCTTGCTGCTTTCGGCAGAAGACCAGTCGCAAGCCCTGCGCGAGATGACGCGCGCATTTTCGATCAACCTGAAGGCCTTGGGGCTGCTGTCGCTGCTGGTCGGGCTGTTCCTGATCTATAACACGATGACGTTTCTGGTCGTGCAGCGCCGGCGCCTGATCGGCAGTTTGCGCGCCCTGGGCGTCACGCGGCGGCAGATCTTTCAATTGATTATCAATGAAGCCTTCTGGCTGGCGGCAGCCGGCACGGCGATCGGCATCGCGCTTGGCATCCTGCTGGCTCAGGGCTTGCTGCATCTGATCTCGGGCACCATCAATGCGGTTTACTTCCGTCTCGATGCGGCTTCTTTAATGATCACGCCCGTGCAATTGGGCAAAGGCATCCTGCTGGGGCTAGGAGCGACCTTGCTGGCCGTGTTGTCGCCCGCCTTGGAAGCGACGCGCTTGCCGCCGACGACGGTGCTGATCAGGTCGCAGCTGGAATCGGGCGTGCGCCGGCTGATCAAAGTGACGGGCATGGCGGGCGGCTTGTTCATACTGGCAGGATTGGCGCTGGCGTTGTGGTCAGGTAAAAGTATTTCGTTAGGGTTGATCGGCATTTTCCTGTTGCTGTTCGGCTTCGCCTTGCTGACGCCGGTTTTCACGCTGATGGTCATGAAATTGGTCGAGCGCGTGTTCGGGCGTATTTCAGGCGTTTTGGGGCGCTTGCCGGCTCGCATGGTATCGGCCGAGATCAGCCGGACCGGCATCGCTATTGCGGCGCTGATGATGGCCGTTGCGGCGACGATCGGCATGGATCTGATGATAGGCAGTTTTCGCCACACGGTGCAGGAATGGCTGCAAGGCGCGCTGCGCGCCGATTTGTATGTGGCGTTGCCGGCCGAGAAGACGCCGGCTTCCGCATCCGAAGCTCATCGCCTGAAAGCAAAACTGGCCGCACACGCCGATGTGCAGATGCTGAGCAGTTTGCTGGCTGTGAACCTGATCGCCAATGATGCGCTTACCAAAGTATCGGTGTATGAGTTGAATCCCCAGGCCCGGCGCGGCTTTGTTTTCAAGCAGGCGGCCGGCCCGGTTTGGGACCGGTTCGAGCGCGAACAGACGGTTATTGTCACGGAACCTTATGCGTATCACCATGACGTCAAAGTCGGCCAGACTATTATGCTGCGCACGGAAAAAAGTCAGCAGCCTTTTGAGGTGATCGCGGTTGAAGCCGATTACAGCGACCAGGGGCATCTGGTGATGAGCCGGCGCAATTATGAGCGCTACTGGCCCGACCTGGGCTATTCGGGCATCGGCGTTTACGCCAAACCCGGCGTGGACCTGAAACGGCTGGAAGACCAGATCGGCCAGTGGCTTAAACCGCCGCAGTCGATACAATCGAACCGGGCGATTTATGAGGCATCGATGGGCTTGTTCGAACAGACGTTCACGATTACGGAAACCTTGCGCTGGCTGTCGGCCATCATCGCATTTGTCGGCGTTTTCAGCGCCCTGATGGCCTTGCAGTTCGAGCGCACGCGGCAATTGGGCGTGTTGCGTGCCATAGGCGTCACGCCGATGCAACTGACGGCGCTGATCATCGGCGAAACCGGGCTGATGGGACTGGTGGCCGGCCTGTTTGCCGTGCCGGTCGGTTATGTTGTCGCGTATGTGCTGATTTTCGTCATTTACTTGCGTTCGTTCGGCTGGACAATGGCTTTTTATGCCAATGTGTCCGTTGTTTATCAAGGGCTGGCGCTGGCGTTTGGCGCCGCTTTGCTGGCGGGCGTCCTGCCGGCGCTGAAAATGGCGCGGACCCGGCCGGCCGAAGCGTTGCGGAACGAGTGATGAAAAAGCTGATTTTTTTAAGTTTGCTCATAGTGCTGGCGGTCCTCTGGTGGCTGCCTGTCAAATTCCCGTTCGATCTCGGACCGGTTCCTGACAAGTCTTTCGGTAAAACTTTGTCGAAAAAAGACGATGTCTTCAGCAATGTATTGTCTGAAAGCGACAAAGGCTTTGCAAGGGCTCTAAAGCCGCGCAAGTTCTCGTTTCCTCTCGATCATGGCGCGCACGATCAATACCGGACCGAATGGTGGTACTTCACCGGCAACCTGAGCAGTGCCGAAGGGCGCAGGTTCGGCTATGAACTGACGTTTTTCCGCTTTGCATTGAGCCCTGACGCGCCGGCATCAAAGTCGGCCTGGCGAAGCAATCAGGTCTATATGGCTCATCTGACCCTGACCGATGCCGAGAAAAACCGTTTTTATACCGACGAGCGTTTCAGCCGCGCCGCCAATGGCCTGGCCGGCGCCTCCGATAAGCAGTATCAGGTCTGGCTTTATGACTGGTCGGCTTCGGCCCGGGATAGCACGGATTTTCCGTTGCGCCTGTCCGCGAAAAGCGATGAATTCGCCATCGATTTTATGCTGACGCCCATGAAGAGGCCGGTTTTTCAAGGCGAGGGCGGCCTGAGCCGGAAAAGTGATGAACCCGGCAACGCCTCGTATTATTATTCCTATACCCGGCTGGCGACCGAGGGCAGCGTGCGCATCGGCGATACTCTGTTTTCGGTAACTGGCAATAGTTGGATGGACAGGGAATGGAGCACGAGTTCATTGTCTAAGGAGCAGGCTGGATGGGATTGGTTCTCGCTGCAGCTCTCCGATGGCAGCGAATTGATGTTTTACCAGCTCAGGCGCAAGGATGGCAGGGTCGATCGCAACAGTTCCGGTTCCATCGTGCTGGCCGACAATGTCAAAGTGCCGCTTAAGGCGCAGGATGCTGCGGTCGAAGTTTTGGCTACCTGGACGAGCCCGCATTCGAAGATCCGCTATCCGTCATTGTGGCGCCTGAGCGTGCCGGGCCAGCGGCTTGAGCTTGATGTCGCGCCGCTGATAAACGACCAGGAACTCAATGTCAGCGTCAGGTATTGGGAAGGCGCGGTCAGCGTCAAAGGGACAAAAAATGGCAGGCCGGTTTCAGGCCAGGGCTATGTCGAGTTGACAGGGTACTAATATGCATTACATGTAGGCTGGGTTGAAGCTTTAGCGGAAACCCGGCGCGGGCAACTCCGAAATGCCGGTTTTATCAATCCAGCCTACCCGCTAATGAACAAAAAATATAAGAACAGCGAGGATGGCTATGAAAAAGATCTTAGTGACGGGGGCTACAGGCCAGATAGGCTCCGAATTGACAATGGCTCTGCGCGATCGGTTCGGCGCGGATAATGTCCTGGCGGCCGGGCATGGCAGGCCGCCGCTCAGCAAGTTGCAGCAGTCGGGGCCTTATTGCAGTTTCGATGTGCGCGACGCTTCGGTATTGCGTCAGGTCGTCGAAGACTACCAAATCGATACGATTTTTCACCTGGCGTCGCTATTGTCCGCGGTCGGGGAAGAAAAGCCGCAGTTGGCCTGGGACATCAACATGAACGGTCTGCTTAACGTGCTGGAGGCAGCGCGCGTGCATGGCTGCGCCGTATTTTTTCCCAGTTCCATCGGCGCTTTCGGGCCCGGCACGCCCGCTGTCGATACGCCGCAGGATACGATCCAGCGCCCTGCCACTTTATACGGCATTACCAAGGTTTCAGGGGAACTGCTGTGCGATTATTATCATCGCCGTTTCGGCGTCGACACGCGCGGCTTGCGCTATCCAGGGCTGATATCGAACGTCGCGCTGCCGGGCGGTGGCACGACGGATTATGCCGTGGATATTTTTTACGAGGCCGTCAAAAGCGGGCATTACGATTGTTTTCTTGATGCCGACACGCAACTGGACATGATGTATATGCCCGATGCGATCGATGCTGCTATTTGGTTAATGACGGCGGACGGCCGAAAGCTGCGCCACCGCAATGCCTTCAATATCACGGCCATGAGTTTTACGCCGCGGCAGCTGGCGGCGGAAATACAGAAGCATCTGCCCGGATTTACCATCGGTTACCGTATCGACCCGGTGCGTCAGGCGATCGCCGATTCCTGGCCTCGGCATATGGACGACAGTGCCGCGCGTGCGGAATGGGGCTGGCGGCCGCGTTTCGGTCTGCCGAAGATGGTCGAGGATATGCTGGAGAAAATAGCGGTCAAACTGGGTAAAGGCTAAGGAGGCATTTATGTCGCTGACAAAAATCGAGCAGTTATTCAACGCGAAATTAACTCAGTTGCAAGAGCAGGGCATAAGCAAGGGCGATGAGAAAATCATTATCGGCCGGCAAGCGGCCGCGGATGGTTTCGGTCCGCGCTATTTTCTGGAAGGCTGCGCGGATCAGGCGTTTCTGCGCATGAATTCCAATTCCTATCTGGGCTTGACTGGGCATTCTGGGCTAATTAAGGCAGAAGCTGAAGCGGCGGAAAAATTCGGTACGGGACCCGGCGCGGTGCGCTTCATCAGCGGCACTTACCGGCCGCATGTCGAACTGGAGAAAAAGCTGGCCGAATTTCACGGGCGCGAGGCCGCCATGATCATGAGCGCGGCCTACGCGACCATGATCGGCGTTCTGCCGCAGTTTATCTCTGACGAGACGCTGGTCGTCAGCGATGCGTTGAACCACAACTGCATCATCAATGCTATTCGTCTGTCGCATCCGGTCAGGAAAGAAGTTTACGCACATGCCGATATCGATGCGCTGGAGCGCATTCTGGAAGCCAATAAAGGCCAGGTCAGGCGCGTCTGCGTCGTGACGGACGGCATTTTCAGCATGCGCGGCGATCATGCGGCGCTTGACCTGATCAGCGCCTGCTGCCGGCGCCATGAAGCCGACTATGACGAGGGCATTATCACCGTTGTCGATGATTCGCACGGGGTCGGCGCTTTCGGCCGGACCGGGCGCGGCACCGAAGAATATACCGGTGGCAAGGCCGATATCCTGATTGCCACGCTCGGCAAGTCGTTCGGCGTGAACGGCGGCTATGTGGCTGCGAGCTCGGCCGTCATTGCCTATCTGCGCGAAACCGCGCCTTTATATATCTATTCGAATCCGATCACGCCGGCCGAGGCGGCCGCGGCCATGGCTGCGCTGGATATTGCAGACAGTCCGGAAGGCATGCATCTGCTGGAGAAATTGCGCAGTCTGAGCGCACGGCTCAGGATCGGGCTGGAACAGTTGGGTTTTGAAACCCTGCCCGGCGAGCATCCTATCGTGCCCATTCTGATCAGAGATACGGAAAAAACCACGGCTTTGGTGGAACACTTATTCGCGCATCAGATTCTGGCTACGGGGCTCAATTATCCGGTCGTGCCGAAAGGCGAGCAGGAAATCAGGCTGCAGGTATCGGCTGAGCATACCGAAAAGGATATGGATTATTTATTGGCTGTGCTGGCCGAGTTTAAACAATAGCGCTTCAATGCAGGTACGGCTTTGCCTAAAACATCTCTATTGGGGGAAGGGCGGCTAAAGTCGCCCTTGCTGGCTTTTATTCGGTCGGCACCATTTCAAAAATGATCACTTCGGCTGGCACTTTTCCTGCGTTCTCTACCGACATTAATTCGCCGGATTCCCAGAACACGTCGCCAGCGGAATAAATATGGGTTTTGCCGCCCTCGGTCACTTTCAGCCTGCCCTTGGTTACATAGCGGGGGCCTGGGCCTTCATGCGTATGTTCGGGCGTTTTAGAAGCGGGCGGGAAGGTGACTCGTATTGTCCTGGCATTGATGTTTTTGCTGGGCAGTTCCACCTTGTTTTCCAATAGCACGGTTCTGCCTAATGCCGGCTTTTCTTCCGCCGAGGCCGTATTCATGTGCCCGGCGAATAGTGCTGTCAGTGACATCAAGGTTAGTCCAGCGCGGGTAATAGTCTGAATTTTGATCATGTGCTTGCCTCGTTTTTTTTATGTGTTAAAGGAATCAGTTTTGCAGGTTGAAGCGGATTTGGATCGGTTTGCTGCTACAAGTTTCCAGTTATTTCGGCATCTGTTTGAGCTTGCCCGGCTATAATCGGTTTAGACAGGCTATCTTCGGTATTCAGCGCCGGTAAGTCCAGGATATTGTTAATGGCTGGATGAAAGAGACCAATACAAACAGGTCGCTTCCGGTATAGCCAATTACAGATTCGCTTGCCGGGCCTTTGCGCAGTGTATCAAGTGCGTATGGCTGTAACTATTTGCCTTATTTTGACATAAATCAATAGGCTGACTAAAAAATAGGGATAAAATTTTATTATAAATTTTAAGGTAACTGTATATCCAATCTGAGTGAGGGTTTTTATTATTATGATCGTCTTATATGTATGACAGCTTTTATGGTTACATCCGCGCTTTTGCAGGCATGCTGTTCACTTTTTTGTAAAAATTCAGGTTTAATATTAGATAAAACGTAGTTGTCGATTTAAACATCTTCATAAACGATGATCGAGAAAGAAGGTTGCGTCATAGGGCTTATGATGAAAATGAGCGGTAAAATCCCTGAGTAAAACCGTAATTTCTTGTTTTATAAAATGTTTTAATGATTTATTAACGCTTTATCTTAAGACAGTAATGTAACCTTGTAATCGCGCAAATATTGATTAGTGAGAATCCGGGTGGAGATTGAATATGACGTATATTATCGAACATAAGTAAAGCTACGTATGTATAATAGCTTATATGTCACGCTATAATAGAAAGACTGTTAAAAGAGTGCTGACAGTAATTCCTATTCAAGTAATTGGTTTGTAACTAATTAAAAAACAACAAAAAATGTATGATTAGTGTTTTGCTTGTTGATGATCATGAACTTGTCCGGACCGGTATCGAAGCATTGTTGAACGCTGCTGAAGATATTAAAGTTGTCGGTGTGGCCAAGTCTGGAGAAGAAGCTGTCGATGCAGTTGTTAATCTGTCGCCGGATGTGGTGCTGATGGACGTGAATATGCCCGGCATTGGCGGCGTAGAGGCATGTCGCAGAATTTTACAGCATGATTCTAAAGTAAAAATAATTGCGCTATCAGTCCATAATGATGGACCCATTCCACGTCAATTGCTCAAGCTGGGCGTCCTGGGATTTATTTCCAAGGGCTCTTCGGCCGAAGAAATGGTGAGCGCAATCCGTAAGGTAATGGAAGGCAAGCGCTATCTGTGCGCAGAAGTGGCCAATAATCTGGCCTTTCAGGGGCTGTCCGGCAATAGTGAATCGCCATTTTCAAAGCTGTCTCAGAGAGAGGCCGAAGTGGTAACTTTAATTCTTCAGGGAAAAACTATCAGGGAAATGGCGGATATGCTGATATTGAGCGACAAAACCGTTAATACCTACCGCTATCGCCTCTATGACAAACTTCACATAAAAAATGATGTTGAATTAACGCGCCTGGCGGTTAAATTCGGTCATATCGACTCTGCTTTGATTTAGCAGGGCTGTTCAAATGGAGGGGCGCCAGGATGGCGCCCCCTCAGGTCGCTTATAACAGTTCCCGGGCCTTGTTAAAGGCGTCTCTGAAATCAAGATACAATGGCTTATCGGTTTCCAGCATGGATTTCAGCAATTCATGCTGCAGCTGGTATTTAACATTGCCGACAGCCAAAGCGCCTACGCCCACCGCACCCGGTGCATTGACGGCATGGATTAATGGCGCGCCCATGTCTTTGAGCTTGATGCCTTCGATTCCCAATGGCGGAACCGCATTCACATCACCCGCTACTTTCAAGCGTTTCGCTTCATTCAGAACATCGGCGCTCAAAACCTGAATGCCGGCTCTTGCTGTGCAAAAGATGATGTCGGCATTGGCGACCAGACGGGCTTTATCGGCTTCGGAACTGGCGTAGGTGCCTTTAAGGTTGCAGCCAAAACGGCGATTGTATTCCTTGGCCATATCCAGGGCTGTATCGATTGACAAATGGTCGATCAATGACGTATCAGCGCCGGCCAGGGATGCGATGACGCCTGTAGCGACGCCGACAGGGCCGGTTCCGCCGAAGACGACGGCATTGCAGTCTTTCAGTTCTTTGCCGTGTTTTGCTTTCAGCTCTTTTTCCACGCAGGCCACCAATGCGGCAGCTGTCGTGAAAGCGCCGCTGGGGTCCGCAAGAACAGAGACTTCAAAAGGGGGAACCATAGCCTGTTTGCAAGTATCCAGCATGTCTATGGCCAGGCCCAGGTCGCGCCCGCCAATAAAAATGCCGGTACGTTTAACCCCGGACGGACCGCGAGAGAATATGGCGTCCTGGGTCAGTCCATAAACTTTGTCCAGCTTGACGTTACTGTAAGGCACGAGCACATCAAAGCCCGCATCCATTGCCATGTTGACATCGAACGGGCTGTTGTTCGGCATGGGGTCCAGCATGTGAATAATGCTGCGTTTCTGCATTAGAGATCCTCTTTCATTAGGGCGGGTTAAACTGAAATGAAACCCGCTTATAAATTAAGCTTTTGATTTAATGTAATCCCTTGCAACTTCGAAAGCGTGCTCGAAATGCAGGTAAACAGGTTTATCGGTAGCGATCATTTTTTTCAGCAAGCGGTTCTGGGCCTGGTATTTGATATTGCCTATAGCCAGTGCGCCTATGCCGACAGCGCCGCTTTTCGAGCCTTGAATCGGGGTGCCGTCATGGAAGGCATCGACGCCGGCAATGCCTGATGGCGGCACGGCGTTGACATCGGCGGCCACTTTCAGTTGAGGCGCTGACGCAACCAGCTCTGCGCTAAGTAACTCAATACCGGCAGCACCCGTTGCAAAGACTACGTCGGCCGTTTTGATGTATTCGGCCTTGTCGGCATCGGCGCCGGCTTCAATAGTGATTTTGCCGTCGCCGAACTCATTGCTGCACATGTCGGCTATGCTTTGTGCTCTTTCCAGTTGGCGGCCGATAATCCTTACATGGGCGTCTGCCTGCGCCGCAATCACGGCGGCTGCCTGACCGACCGGGCCGGTTCCGCCCAGTGCCAGAATGTTTTTGCCTTCCAGCGTGGTGTTGAATTTGGTGGCTAATTCGCGCTCGACGGCTGCAACCATGCCGGCTGCGGTCGTGAATGCGCCGCTGGGGTCGGCGAAAACGGAGACTTCAAATGGAGGCACCATGGCGTGTTTGGCTGCTCTCAGCATATCCATGGCCTGCTTGGTATCGCGGCCGCCGATGAAGATGGCGGTTCTTTTCAGGTTTTTCTGGCTGCGCGAGAAAATGGCGTCCTGCACCAGCCCTTGAACTTCGCTGGGCTCGACATTGATATACGGGACTGCTGAAACCCAGCCGGCATCCATCGCCATGTTGACGTCAAACGGGCTGAGGTTTTTTGCAGTGGTCAGCATGTGTAAAATGAATGGTTTTTCCATGATATCCCCTTGATGTGTTGAGCAGGCAAGTATAAAAGAAAAAATGGCAGAATAACACCGTCATGGGCTTTTTGGATTTTTAAAAAAATGGTGAATCTTGTATTATCAAGGCATTTTTATTTTTCGGAGAAATGAATGCACAACGTTACGTTGATTAAAGGCGATGGTATCGGTCCTTCCATTATGGAGGCAGCGGTCAAGATTATCGATGCGTCCGGCGCCAAGATAAACTGGGAAGAAGCCGATGCGGGCATGGCTGCGTTTGACAAACACGGCACGCCGATTCCTGATGCAACCCTGGCCTCGATAGAAAAAAACCGCGTGGCTTTCAAGGGGCCTCTGACGACGCCGGTCGGCAAGGGCTTCAGAAGCATCAATGTCGCCTTGCGTCAGCAATATGATCTTTATGCCAATGTCCGCCCGGCCAAAACCTGGAAAGGCGCGCAGACCCGTTTTGAAAATGTCGATATTGTCGTCGTCAGGGAAAACACGGAAGGCTTGTATGCCGGCCTGGAGCATTTCCTGACGCCCAAAAAAGATATCGCCGAAAGCCTGGCTGTCGTGACGCGCCAGGGTTCGGAGCGTATCGTTGAGTATGCTTTTAAATATGCGCGTGAAAACGGCCGCAAGAAAGTCACGATCTGCCATAAAGCCAATATTCTGAAGTACACGTCGGGTTTGTTTCTGGATGTTGCCAGAGAAGTGGCTGCGCGCTATCCAGACATTGAGTGCGACGAAAAAATCGTCGACGCCATCTGCATGCATATGGTCATGGACCCGACTCAGTTCGATGTGGTCGTGACGACCAACATGTTCGGCGACATTCTTTCCGATCTGACCGCCGGCCTGGTGGGCGGCCTGGGATTGATTCCGGGCGCCAATATCGGCAGCGATGCGGCGTTGTTTGAAGCGGTGCACGGCAGCGCGCCGGACATTGCGGGCAAAAATATCGCCAACCCGACGGCTGTGATCATGGCGGGCGTCATGATGCTGAATTATCTGGGCGAGCATGAGGCTGCGAACCGCATCAAGGCCGCGACTGAAAAAGTCATTGGCGATGGCGAATTGGTCACGCCGGATTTGAACCGGAATTCAAAGGCCGGCACTACCGAAATGCGCGATGCCATTATTGCGGCCATGCGATAAACTCTCATTAATGCGGGGCGGCCTGATGGTCGTCCCTGTCAGTCTAATACGATGATCGATCTGAAAGCCCAGCAACGCCGCAAAGCTTACGATGCCCGCAACGCACAAGCGGATAAAGAGGCGGTCAGCCGGGTCATTTGCAATCAAATCACAGCGCATCCAGCCTATCAGCAAGCCAGAACCGTGATGTGGTACATCCACTGCCGTTCGGAAGTCAGAACCGAGCCGGCTTTGAGACACGAAGTTTCGACCGATAAACGTATCATCATTCCCTACTGTACCAAAGATGAGCAAGGCCGTAACAAATTAGGCCTATGGTGGCTGGAAGACTTTGCCGAATTAGCGCCCGGCATGTGGGGAATTCTGGAACCGCCCAAGCAACGCTGGGGCGAGGCCGGCAAGGAAATCGCACCGGAACAGCTCGACTGCATTATCGTGCCGGGCGTGGCTTTTGACCGGCGCGGCGGACGCCTTGGCAACGGCGCCGGCTACTATGACCGTTTATTGCGGTGCGTCAGGGTCGATGCCGTGTTGATCGGCGTGTGCTATGAATCCCAATTGCTGGATCGGATCGCCATGGCATCTCATGATGTGGCCATGGATTTTGTGATGACGGAAAAAGCGATTTATGCAGGCCCTGGCCGGCCACTTGCAGGCTAATGGATTTTCAGGCGTTAAAAAACAGCGTTGCTTCCTCGCCGGCTTTTGTTCTGGATGCCGCCGAGATCGTAAATACTTTGAAAGTGTTGGATACGCTACGCAATCAGTGCGGCTGCAAAGTGTTGTATTCGATCAAGGCCCTGCCTTTTTCCTCTGTGCTTGAGCTGGCAAGACCTTTTGTCGACGGCTTCTCGGTCAGTTCCCTGTTTGAAGCGCGGCTGGCTGATGAAATTCTGGCAGGACAGGGCAGCCTACATTTAACGACTCCCGGCATCAGGCCCGATGAGATCGATGACATTGCAAGCCTGTGCACGCACATCAGCTTCAATTCTTTAAATCAGTATCAGCGCTTTGGTGAGGCGGCCAGGGCTGAATCTTCGGTCGGCTTGAGACTGAATCCCAAGCTGTCCTTCCTCGATGATGAGCGCTTCAATCCGTGCCGGCCGTTTTCGAAACTGGGCGTCGATATCGATGAATTATGCCGTTCGAACTTCCTTGATCAGCTCAATGGGCTGCATTTTCATACCGTTTTTTCAGCGACGGATTTTACGCCGTTAATCAAAACGATAGAAAAACTTCAGTCTCATTTGGGGTCAAGATTCACACGCCTGAAATGGTTGAATCTGGGCGGCGGCTATCTGTTCAACCGGATTGAAGATCACAGCCACTTTATTGATCTGGTGCGCCGGCTGAAAAACGATTTCGGCATCGATATCTATATCGAGCCGGGCAAGGCCGTGGTCGGGCAGGCAGGACATTTGATCGCCACCGTGATCGATACGTTTACCAGCGACGGCAAAGCCATCGCCGTGCTTGATACATCGGTGAATCATAATCCGGAAGTGTTCGAATATCAGCGCCAGCCCGAACTGCACGAGCATGTGCCGGAAGGCGCGTATGCGGCCGTTCTGGCGGGCTGCACCTGTCTGGCCGGCGATATATTCGGCGAATATCGGTTCAATAAACCGTTGAAGATGGGCGACCGCGTGGTTTTCAAACATGTTGGAGCCTACAGCCTAATCAAGGCCAACCGGTTTAACGGCCACAATCTGCCTGATGTCTATGAGGCATCGTCCGAAAAAGTCACTTTATTAAAGCACTATGGCTATGCGGATTACCGCAGCCAGTGGATGAGGGGTGAGACTGTATCCTAGGCAACTTGTCGGAAGAAATCAGTGTCAGTAACCGAAACAGGCACACGGTTAGTTTTTAAAGTTCAACTAAACAACCACCCGCTCAAGCGGGTGGGTTCGAATAACGGACTGAAAGTCCGGATACGCGTCGACTAAACGACGCGTCTTAATCCGGCTCCATTTTAAAATTATCGTTTGGGTTAG
>NZ_JAZHOC010000016.1:0-35575 GCF_036553575.1 Methylobacter sp. Wu1
CGCAAAGACAATGCGCCAACCAATGTGGCCATTATTCGCCATGCGGCGCTTAACATGATCAGGCAAGCCCAAAAAAAGCGGACGAGCATTAAATTGATGCGGAAAACCGCAGGATGGGACAACGCCGTATTAAAAAACATTTTGGAACAGGTTTTTTAATGAGGTAGCCCTGATAAATAATGCAATGAAAAACCAAGTCTAACCAAGCGCGGACAACTTGGCCCAAAAAGCGTTGTTCCTATCGTCGTAGAGCTTTTGGGGGCGTATTACCCTTGACGTTAGGCAAATCAGGAGTGTTGTATTTTTGGAAAATAACTGGATGTCGACATGAATATGGAAGATGGAATAGAAATAGTTTTAACACCTCTTCAGCTAGCAGCGATCCTGGAAGAGGAAACGATAGAAGAATCTGCGACGTTTACGAACAGATTTTGGGGCGGTATAACTTTAGTAGCGGGTGCGCTTGAGCTAATAGGCGGAGCTGCGCTACTGCTTGTGCCAGAACCCACAACAGTTACAAAGATTACTGGTGGTACCCTTGGGCTACATGGATTAGACACTGCATCAGCTGGCATAATGCAGGTGGTTTCTGGCAGAACAAGAACAACATTGACTTCCCAAGCAGTAGAAGCGACTGCGAGCCATCTCGGATCGGACCAGAAATTAGCTTCCCAGATTGGCACCGCAGTGGATATTGGTGTACCGTTTATCGCTGGTTTCGCTGGATTCGCGAGAGCTATTGCAATACGGAGGGGAGGCATAAGCTTGGTGGCCGAAGAAGCAGTTGGAGGACATACGATTGCGCGTCATGTTGGTCGTACCGAAGCACAACTGAGACTTCGGCTAGCAAACCAACCGAAGATACCAGCTGCAACTACGTTTAAAACATTGAAGGATGCAGAACGCTGTGTAGCAGAAGCTATAAAAGCCAATAAGCCGGCGATAAAAGAATGGGCAAAGACTGCAAATATTGGTCAAGCCAAAGGTTTTCCCTATGATGCTGGCCGCATAATTGGTGAAGGGGTGATTCGTAGCACTGGTCAAATGCAAGAGATGAGTAAGATGGTAATTGTACTTAGAAAGGTGAAAGAACAAAATCGGATATATTTTGTGCTGACAGCTTATCCCAAACCATAGAATGATATAAGAATGAGCATATCGAATAATAGTTATCCTTGCCTCAGAGAGCTTATGTCAGGATGGTTTCACCAAGATTTTGATATTGAAGGAGAAACAGTTCCTGAAATTATCGCTGCCTTTAACCGTTCATGTCGAGAAGAACAACGATCATTGCTTAAGAGTGAAATAACTGAATTTCTTAAACAAAATCCAGGACCTTTAGACGATGAGTTCCAGCGGGAATTTAATCCAGATATTGACCCAAGAGGCTTTGCATCGAGTGCTAGAGAATTTTTAGAACAAATCTTTCACCAATTGGGCTGCGCATAACACATATGAACCTCCGGTTTATCAAAAAGCAATAAAAAATCCATCTGACAAATTTGGAAAATTTCAATTTTCTGAATTTTGGCAGCACGGTAGCGCGGTAGGATGCGGTGAGGCACGAACCGCATCATTCGAGATGCGGGCGCTCAGGGTAGTCAATATAGTGGCGGCGCCTCAAGTAAAAAGTAACCGTATAACAAGCACAGCTTTAGGATGATTGTTTATAAGGAAAAGGAAGGCGGACAAGTAGTCTTCTTTCCTCACAAAGATGCATAAACTATGGAGCTAAGCACAAACGCTCTTACAGCTATGCTTCGAGCATTGGCTCATGAGGTTAATCAAGTTGAGGCACTGCTTTCAACGAGCGAAGATGATGAAGAAATGGGGCTGTACTTGAACGATCTGCAAGAAGCGATATCGAGTGTTGCAAACACTTATTCCAGCAGAAAACAGCAGGATGACTCGCCCAGCTCTGTTGATCTATTGCTAATCTATTGCTAAAACATTTCTCAAAGGAGCAGTGGCCTCCTATAGAAGAAGACAGCTAATATTTCCTCCTGGCCGGACTGCCTTTGGAAGCCTTTGAATATAACGGGATCAAGGCTATAGGATACGCTTCGTGCCTCGGCATTCTATAGCCCTGGATATAAGGAATTATATCGCCACTTCCCGGTCTGAAATCAAAACTGCATTAGCTGTAGAGGGAGTGAATCATGAGCACCTCGCCTAATCAAGAATTCACTGAGAAAGTGCTGAAGGCTTACTCGGATATCGATAACCCAAGGCTCAAATCCGTCATCTCGATCCTGATCAAACACCTGCACGCCTGTGTTAAAGAGATGAAGGTGACCGACCAGGAATGGGAGTTTGCCTGGGATTTCATGAAAAGAATGGCCGAGAAAACCAGCCCTCTCGGAAATGAATTCCTCTTTTTTGCCGACGTCATGGGCCTGAGTCAATTGATTGAAATACTCAATCATGGAGAACAGGAACAACCGGTGGGGGTTGCGCTGCTGGGGCCTTTCTTTCGTGCTGACGCTCCTTTCCGCGAACGAGGCGCTTCCATTGCCAGCGACGATGCGCCGGGCGCTCGCGTCCGAATCTCAGGGCGGGTATTCGAATTTGAGAATAACGCACCTATCGAAGGGGCGATCCTCGATATCTGGCAAGCCGCGGCCAATGGCCTGTATGAGAACCAGGATGAGCAACAGCCGGACTACCATCTGCGCGGCCGTTTCAGAACGGATAAAAACGGGACTTTCGAGCTGATCGCACTGATGCCGACCACTTATCGCATCCCGGACGATGGCCCGGTAGGCGAATTCCTGAAGATCGCCAAACGGCCGCCCATCAGGCCGGCGCACATCCATGTCATCGTGTCGGCGCCTGGCTATGAAACGCTCGTCACGCAAATCTTTGTCAAAGGGGATCCGGACATTGAAGACGATGTCGTTTTTACGGCGAGCCAGAACATGGTCGGCGATTTGAAGCAGGAAGGGGATGCCTTTCGTCTCACCTATGATTTTCCGCTTAAGCGAGGTATCTCGACCATGCCGAAAGCACCGATTCCTGCTTAACACGCAAGATGCGTTAAAGAATGGCCTTATTCCAGTTTTCACAGAGATGGCGCGAATGGATTTATCCTGAAAGTTGGGGTGATGCGCTCGAGTTATTTCCGGCAATGGCCGGAGAATAACTCGAGCGATGCGGTTCGTGCCTCACCGCATCCTACCAGACTCTCTCAGGTTAAACACTGGATGGACAGCTAATCCTCCGGCCCCGCCGTTTTGAAACGGGCAACCGCTCCCAAAAGACCGATCACGAAGAAAGCCGTGCCGACAAGGGTAAAACGCAGGTTCGACTCCTGGATGGTCAAATCGTCGGTCGCGTACAGCATGATGATGACGGCGACTGATCCCCAGCCGAGAAAGCGCAATGCCGCGGCTGTAATGAGGTCGCTTAAAGTTTCCAATTCGCTTGCCGGCGTATCCATGCGGTAAGCTACAAAGCCGCACATGAGCGCCGGCAGGATTCCCCAGCGCATATGATCCAGGAAGCTGTCCAGAAAATCGAAGTGCTCCCGGCGGTAAAAAGTCAGCTCGAGGACAAGCACCGATACCATGGTGCTGACAATGAAGCCCATTATCATCATTGCCATATAAAATCCGTAGTATCGATCGGCCTGCTCCCGCTGGCGCCTGAAGGTGAGCGACCGTGAAATGAAGACGAGCGCTATCGGGAGGACATACATCGGAATGGCATAGGCGATCCACCGGAGCGTGGTGTAACTGAAGTGCGGCAGCGGCTTGTCCGGAAACAGGAAGGCATTATGCAGCAGGACTGAAATCTCCCGGCCCAGGATGACTCCGACAGCGGTGGCAGCCGTAAAAAGCAGAACATATTTATAGGTGTGCTTCAGGCGGGCTTCATGGGCTTTGCCGCCGAGCTGCTTCACGGTTGCCCACATGTCATTCTCGCTTGCGCTCCCGAATACGACCAGGGAGGCGAGCAGGCGGCAGAGCAGGCTGGTGAGGTGGTCAAGCTCCTTTATCAGATTGATTGTCTTGGTATAGTGCGGTTCCGCTTTCTTCCAGACCGCCACTTTTTCCGACATCGCGTTATAGGAGATACAGATTTCCCCCCATTTCAGAGACGGTTCGGTGAACAGACGGCGAAAAGACGATTGGTTGGCGTAATCCTGTATCTGGTCGAAAAGCAGGCAATTATGGGCCCATTTATACTCGACCGTAGCGCTGGATTTTTCGAAATCGCCGGGATCGAAGCTCGACACCAGCAGACGATTGGCGATTTGCGTTTTAAGGCTGTCGTCGACGGCCGACAATCTCGAGTTAATCAGCGCGTTGTAGATCTCAACCGCTTTTGCCGGCGTCGCGAACGCGTCGTGGATACTGTCCCTCAAAATAAGCAAAGGATTAAACTTGCTTTCCCGCGCCAGCAAAAAAAGAAACAATCCGGCGGCGATCAAAGGGATGATGGTGTTTCCGTCCAGGCCATGCAGAAGATTCACCAGCTCCCCGGAGCGGAGGTTTTTCACGATCAGCGTCACCAGCGGTTCCAAAGGCAGCCACTGCCAGGTAAGCAGCCAGTAAAGCGCTGCCATGAGGGCGCAGTAAGATGCGGTCCCTATCCAGTAAGTGCTTCTGCGGATAAAGTATTGGGGAAGCGTCGGCTCAGCGCCTAACTGAATCCGGCGTTTCTGGAAGGACTGATAGGCGAGGAATAATACGGCTCCGGTTCCAAGAAGCTGCACCGCAAGGTAAATCAAGTGTTCGACAGTCATCGTGCGTCTGTTCCTACATACTTTTTTATAAAATTTCGAATTTAGAAAATGTTAGGCCCGCTTGCTAATAAACGCGCTTATTTAACAATCCCGGCCTTATTTTACGCCAGTTCGGAAAGATCTGGATTGGCATAATGCAAGCGCAACGGGGGGCGTTCCTGCATTTGATATTCAGGCTGAATTTGAAATCAGTTCAAACCGATAAGATGTCCGGCTTCTTTGATTTATTCGCGGCTATTCTGCGTGATATTTTCATGATGATCGGGATCATGTATAGAAGGGAAAGACGCTAGCCTTTTTTGCGGATGTTAGCAGAAAAGGCAATGTCTTTGTAACCGCTATGCGACGCTTATTTTTCTACTCAAGGCCGCTTTTACAAGGTAAAGTCCGCTTTTTTGGTAGCTCGCTTAAATTCAAAATGCCAGCCATGCGGAAAATCTGCAATCTGGACCCTATGAGACATAAAAGAGAGGTGCAAAACCATGTCTGAAGCTTTAGCCATTACTCATCTGCTGCAAAATTGTAAGGAATTGGCCGCTTTTTGCAGCCAGAACGGCGGGATCATAAACGAGTCGATCCATTATGAGATCATCGAGCGGCAGCCCGAGAGTCTGTTGATCTATGTGACTTTTCTCGAAAGCATCATGGAAGGCTCCGGTTGTCAGGGCGATCAGAAACCCTGTTATGGCCGTCTGCGGTTGATATTGAATGATCAGGGAGAAATTGCCGGCGTCGAATTGGCCTGATTTTTTAAGGATAAGGAGAGCAGCAACATTGTGTGGGGCGACTTAAGCCGCTTCTACATAAGCGCTGATTTCATCGACAAACCGGAAAATTATTCTTAGCCGAATCCAGCACTAATGTTCCCTATATTGTTTGCCAGGGATACGTTTATCGCTCTCGAACAGGGCAATCCCACACAACATATATGAGTTTCTGTTATCATGTGCCCCGCTTATAATTTAAGGTGGTTGTGATTCACTATCATCCTGTTTTGAATTTTGTTCACACTTGCGATGCTTCAATGTCACTGTGAAGTTACTGTTGTGCAAAGCAGGTCTATCCAGACAGTTTTTTACCATGAATTTGCTACTTCAATATCTCGCGCTTTGCTGGTTCGCAAACAATCCCGCTGACTTATATCCCCACAAATCATTCATGTGGAAAGCCATCGCCTTCTATCTGGTGTCGGGGATTATCGTCGAAAGCCTGATCGCCGATCCCGCCGACGGCACGCTGGAAGTGCTGTTGCGGACTGTCATGGCTTTTACGTCTATCGCCACCTTATTGCTGTTCATGAGAAAATGGCATTATTTCGGCCAGTTGTTTACGGCTATTTTCATTTGCGAAAACTTTATCATGACGCTGGCGATCGGCGCTGAAGTGCTGGACCTGGTAATGGTAATGGAACATTACGAACACCGGGAAGAGGTATCCATGGGATTGGCGTCATGCCTGGTCGTATGGTATATCTCCATTATCAGTTACATTTTACGGCAAATGTTTTCGTTCAGAATGAGCATCAGCATTGTTGCCGCATTCAGCTATTTTGTTCTGACTTATGGCCTTCCGATGATGTTCATGGATATATAAGCCGTCCTGCAAGCCGCGCTTGATTATCGCTCAATTATTAAATGGCCAGACGTTTCAGCAGACGATGAAAATTGCCTCGATCCAGCCCGAGCGCTCGTGCGGCGGCCGCCCTGTTGCCTTGGTGCAAGGCGATTTGTTGCTGGACAAGCCGGCGCTGAAATTCATCAACCGCGCCTTTGAAATCCATCGGCGGCGCCGAGGTGATCGAGACATCCGCTAATACACTGCTTGATCCTTCCGGCGAATCCGGTGCTATGTCCAGGTAGGCGGCGGATAGAGTAATAATATCCGACTGGCGGTTTCCCCGGGTTGCCGCCTTGAGCGCGGCTCGGCTGAGCAAATGTTCCAACTCGCGGACATTGCCGGGCCAGCGGTAGTCCTGCAGCGCTTTTTTCGCGCCCGCGTCCAGGCGCAGTTTCTTGACGCCCAGGCGCTGCTGGTTTTTTTCCAGGAAGGCGCCGGCCAGCAGCAGCACGTCTTTTCCCCGCTCCCGCAGGGGCGGAACGTGCATGGGATAAACCGCTAGGCGATGATAAAGGTCGGAACGGAAAAGGCCGTTGGCGACTTCCTGTTGCAAGTCGCGGTTGGTCGCGGCGATGACGCGGACATTGACTTTGATCTGCCGATCGCTGCCGACGCGCTGGATATCGCCGTTTTGCAGCGTGCGCAGCAGTTTGGCCTGGATTGAAAGCGGCAGTTCGCCGATCTCATCGAGAAAAATCGTGCCGCCGTCGGCCAGCTCGAATTTGCCCGCGCGTTCGCTGACGGCGCCGGAAAATGCGCCTTTGCTGTGCCCGAACAGCTCGCTCTCGGCAATGCTCTCGGGCAGCGCCGCGCAATTGACGTACACCATCACCTGGTCGGCGCGCGTCGATTCCAGGTGAATGCGCTGGGCGACCAGTTCCTTGCCCACGCCCGTCTCGCCCATAATCAATACCGCCAGTTCCGAAGGCGCCACGATGGAGATTTCATTGCGCAGTGCCCGCATGCCTTCGCTTTCGCCGATCAGATTGTGTCCGGCATTTTGTCTGTTCAGGGTGCGGGTGACATAGCTGACCCGCTGCTCCAGGGACGAAATCAGCCCGACGGCCTTGACCGACGCGGCGGTCAGGCTGATGAAGGCGTTGAATTGCACAGGGTCGATGCCGTCAAATGTGCCTGCATTCAGCGCGTCCAGGGTCAGGACGCCCCAGGGTTCGCCGTCGATAAACAGTGTGACGCCCATGCAGTCATGCACCAGCAGCCGGCTGTCCTCCGCCTCGATCAGCCCGTCGTAGGGGTCGGGTAAATCGGAATCGGCGGCGAAGCGCACGGCCTGATTCGAAGCCAGAATCCGCGCCAGCCGCGGATGCTCATCAATGACAAAACGCCGCCCCAGCGTATCTTCCGACAGTCCGCTGACGGCCAGCGGCGCCAGATGGCGGCCTTCCAGTTTCAGCAAGGCTGATGCATCGCATGGGAAAGTCTGGCGCAAATGCTGCAACAGGCGCTGATAGCGCTGCTCCGGCGGCATATGCGTCGAAAGGTCCGCGACCACTGAAATCAACGAAGTGAGAAAGGTATTTGTCGTCATAGTGATAACCAGGTTGTTAAAAACACAACTATGCAGTGATGTTAATAAGACAACTATACCTTAAATCATGTACAAAGCGTAAGGTTTTAAAGGCCCGGCGCGAATATCGTGTTTCTGGCACAGTTAGTGCAGAAGTTGGTTTGAAAATTGTTTCACTCAACCAGCTCAAGGAGATCATCCGATGTTTTGTTACCAATGCGAACAGACCTACCGCTCAGAAACCGCCAGCGGCTGTGCGTCTGCCAAAGGCATGTGCGGCAAGGACGCCACCACTTCCGATTTGCAGGACTTGCTGATCCACGGCGTCAAGGGCATCGCCCAATACGCCAAACGCGCGCGCGCTTTGAATGCGCCCGATAACGACGCCGGCGGCTTCATGCTGTATGCGCTGTTCACCACGCTGACCAACGTCAACTTCAACGCCACCCGCTTCACCGTGCTGTTGCAGCAAACCGCCTCGATACGCGACCGGGTCAAGGCCCGTTATGAAGCCGCTGCGCTGGCGGCGGGCAAAGCGCCTGAAAGCCTCACCGGCCCAGCCGCCTGGCAGCCTGCGGCCGACACGGAGGGTCTGCTCAGACAAGCCGCCGACGTGGGCATCAATGCCGGATTCGAGCAGGTGGGGCCCGACATTATCGGACTGCGGTCATTGGTGCTCTATGGCCTGAAGGGCGTCTGCGCCTACGCGCATCATGCTCATGTGCTGGGCAAGGAAAGCGATGCCGTCTACGCCGGGGTCGAGGATGCGCTGGATTTCCTGAGCTCAGAGCCCACAGACGCGGATGCCCTGCTCAACCAGTCTCTGGCCCTGGGCTTTCTGAACCTGTCCGTGATGGAATTGCTGGATGCCGCCAACACCGGCGCCTTCGGCGCGCAACAGCCGACCCAGGTGCGCGTGACTCCGATTCCGGGCAAAGCCATCCTGGTGTCCGGCCACGACCTGGGCGATCTGGCGGCGCTGCTGGAGCAGACCCTGGATACCGGCATCAACATCTACACGCACGGCGAAATGCTGCCCGCCCACGCCTACCCCAGACTCAAGGCCTATCCGCATCTGGCGGGCAATTACGGCGGCGCCTGGCAGGATCAACAGCAGGACTTTGCCGACTTCCCCGGCCCCATTCTGATGACCTCCAACTGCATCATCGAGCCGCAGCCCCAGTACCGTCAGCGCATCTTTACCGCCGGCCCGGTAGGCTGGCCCGGCGTGCGCCATATCAGCGACAAGAATTTCGCGCCCTTGATCCAGGCCGCGCGAGCATTGCCCGGTTTCAAGGAAACAGCCGAGGCCGAGAAAACCATCACCATCGGTTTCGGGCGTGATGCCGTGCTCGGCGTCGCGGACCAGGTCATCGATGCGGTGAAATCCGGCGCCATCCGGCACTTCTTCCTGATCGGCGGCTGCGACGGCGCCGCGCCCGGCCGGAACTACTACACCGAGTTCGCCGAGAAAGCACCCGATGATACCGTCTTGCTGACGCTGGGCTGCAACAAGTACCGTTTCAATCAGCATGACTTCGGCGCTATCGGCGGCATTCCGCGCCTGCTCGACATGGGGCAGTGCAACGACAGCTATTCCGCCATCAAGGTGGCCGCCGCGCTGGCCGAAGCCTTCGACTGCGAGGTGAACGATCTGCCTTTGTCGCTGGTGGTGTCCTGGTTTGAACAGAAAGCCGCCGCCGTGTTGCTGACACTGCTGGCGCTGGGCATCCGCAACATTCGCCTCGGGCCTACGCTGCCGGCTTTCCTGACGCCGAATCTCGTGCAGGCATTGGTGGACAGGTTCGGGATCCAGCCCATCACCACGGCCCAGGCCGATATCGACGCCGCGCTGGCGCCGAAAGCCGCCTGATTGCGCAGGATGGCCGGGACGCTCGCGCGCGCCCGGCCGTATCAGTCTTGTTTGGAGCCTAAGAAAACATGAGCACTCATACTATTGAACTCACGACCCGCGACGGAGAGCAGCTCCGTTTCGATTGCGACGACGACCGGAACCTGCTGGAGGCCGCCGCCGACGCGCACATCGTGCTGCCTTCCCAATGCCGCCAGGGCAGCTGCGGCGCCTGCTATGCCGACGTCACGCGCGGCGACTATAGCCTGGGCGAGCACAATCCCGCCGCACTGCCGGCCGGCGCGGCGGAGCGCGGCGGCATCCTGCTCTGCCGCACCTCGCCGCTCAGCGACCTGAGCGTCTCCCTGCCTTTTGACCATGACCGCATCCTGCTGGGCGAAATCCGGCGCCGCAACGCCGAAATTGCCGCCATCGAGCCGGTCGGCGAAAACACCGTGCGCCTGATGTTGCAGCTCGCGCCGGACGACGACGGCGGCAGCGTGGCCGAATTCGAGCCCGGCCAGTTCATGGAACTGGAAGTGCCGGGGCAGGCCATCAGACGCGCCTACTCGCTTGCCAACACGGGCAATTGGGAAGGGCAGCTGGAATTCCTGATCCGCCTCCAGCCCGGCGGGCTTTTCTCCACCTGGCTGCGGGAACAGGCCCATGCCGGTCAGACGCTGATCGTGCACGGCCCCCAAGGCGCCTTCGGCCTGAGCGAAAACGGCCTGAGGCCGCGCTGGTTCGTGGCCGGCGGCACCGGGCTGGCGCCCATGCTGTCCATGCTCCGGCGTATGGCCGAGTTTCAGGAACCACATCCGGCCCGGCTCTATTTCGGCGTCAACCGTGTCGAAGAGCTGTTCTGCCTGACGGAGCTGGAGGCGTTAAAGGCGGAGCTGCCTCTGCTCCAGGTGATCTTGTGCGTGTGGAAGCCGAACCAGGAATGGCAGGGCTTTTGCGGCACGCCGGTGGATGCGCTGGCTCAGGACCTGGACGGCCTGAATGCCCGGCCCGACATCTACCTCTGCGGACCGCCCGCCCTGATTGAGGCCGCCGAAGCGGCTGCCCGCGCTCAAGGCGTGCCGGTCGAGCAGGTGTTCAGCGAAAGATTCCTGCCGGCTTGATGCTCTGGCATTTAGCTTGTCGTAACTCGCCTCGGGCAGCCGCATCGGCTAAGGCTGTGCGCCGCTTTACCGGTCGGGAGGGATGGCGCTAAAGGTGATTGATGCGCGGACTTTTGATATGAAATTCATCTGAGCCAGGCAGGAGCTGTGTTTTGCTCCTGCCTGGCGTGGCGGGCGGCATAAAAAAGCAGCCCGCGCATGATATCAATTACCAGGATACGCCCAGCAACAGAAACATCCCAATCAGCGCAAACTTCAGTGCCCACTGTTCCATGGCGCACTGACCGTAGTCATGGCGCATGATCTCCTCGATCTTGTTGGCGCCGACCTGGTCCTGCATATGAATTCTTCTTGTCATGATGGTTCTCCCCCTTTATTTAATCAGTGATGAACGGTAACTGCGCATTTGCCCGACCAGTACGCCCTGAATTTCGATTTGCTCCGGGTGGTAAGCCATTGCGGCCAGGCTGGCGTTGGCCGGGATCAGCAGCACCTTGTCCGGTGCCTGTTCGATATATTTCAAGGTGACTTCGGTTTTCTCGACCAAGGCTACGACGATTTCGCCGTTGTGGGCATGGCTGCGCTGCTCGATGACCACCCAGTCGCCATCGAAAATGCCGGCCTCGATCATCGAATCGCCTTTGACCTGCAGCACGTAGCAGGGCTTGTCGCTTCTCAGGACTTCGGGCACGGCCATGTAATGGACATGTTCGACGGCTTCGATCGGCTTGCCGGCGGCAATCTTGCCGACAAACGGCAGGCGCTGCTCGCCCTCGCCCTCGTCCTCGTTGCGTTTCGCCTTGATGGTCAGGCGGATGCCGCCTTGCTTCTGGCCTGAAAGCGGTTCCACCAGTTCCGCTTCGATCAAGGCCGAGATATGCTTGTGCAGAGAGCCCCGGGAGGCCATGCCCAGCGCCGCGCAAAGTTCGTCCAGTGTTGGCGGGTACGGAAATTTGTCGGGATTGTTGCGCAGGAAATCAAGGATTTGCCGCTGTCGCCGGGTCAATTGATGCATCGTCGTTCCTTTTTCGTTTTTTGTCAGCTTACCAAAAATGGCCCAAAATGCCAGAAAAAGAGAACAAAAAGAGAACAAAATGACAGGCTCTCACTGATTGCATTATGGATCAAGCAGTTATTGGTGCGTTGCCGATGAAGCTGTAAGCCTCGGTCCGCATCCGGTGCTGATTCTGCGATAAATTGCGGTCGCCTCTCCCGACATGTTCTGCCGAGCGGCGGAATTAATTGGCGCAGGGCCCGCGCCGATAAGCAAAGGCCCGCTTTATGAATTCGTGCGGCTATTAAAAAACAGGCAGGAATGGCGCTGTGATCGCCTATTCGCTGGTTTCATCAATCGGTTTATTGTTCATCTCGTCACGCGCCGCCGTGACTGCTTTATGTAGCCGCAGTAGAGCCGATTCAAGCGCCGCGACGTCTTCCGGCGAATAATCATTGAATATCCGGTAGATGAATTCCAGATGTTCGGGGTAAGCCCGCTTGAACAGGGCCACGCCAGCCGTCGTCAGCCGCACGATCTGGCTGCGGCCGTCCGTCCTGGAAGCCATGCGCTCAACCAGTCCTTTATCTTCGAGACGGTTGATGATGCCCGTCAAAGTGCCTTTGGTGATGATGGTCTTCTCGCCCAGCTGTTTGAAGGTCATGCCGGCCGTATTGCCCAGGGTCAGGATGATATCGAACTGAGGCAGCGTCAGATCCAATGTATGCACATGAGAGGCTGCGTAGGCCAAAAAAGTCTGATGCGTCCGCGCCAACTCGCGCAGCACGCTTGGAAATGTTGATGGCGAATTCATAATGTTCAGATATAATAGTTATAGTTAGAACTAAATGGTAACCTTGATTGATAATAACCTCAAGTTTTTTAATGTTTTTGGCTGTTATTTCTTAAAAAAATTGTGGTTTTTCTCTCCGAAAACAAATCCATTCATTTTTACGGCAAGGCTTGCCAGCCATAAGGCTGAAGCTGAGCATTTATCACGGCATTATCGAATGCGTATGCCGGACACTGCATAAATCATATAACCGTATGATAATAAAAGGCAATTTTTTTCATCATCAAGAATGGCTCGCTTGAAAAAAGCGAGATATTCAAATAAATAATCTGAGTTATAACAAAATTTGTTCTAATTAGAACAAAATCTGTTAGAATTTTCACCATGCTTGGTAATCAACATGAGCCGGTTCAGCTCTCTAAGCCTTCTGTTAATCGCCAGGTGAAAAACAAATTATTTATTTACTATGAGGTTTACCCCATGAACGTATTCAACAAATTTCTGACTTCTTCCATTATGGCCGCGGCGCTGGCAACTGCATCATTCAGCGCGTCCGCCGCGAATCCAACGAATGAAGACGTTAAGGCCGCGATCGACAATACGCTGGCGAAAGTTGAAGAGACGATTACGGCTCTGGACAATGGCGCAGACAACGAGAAGCTGGTCGAGATGGTCGGCGATGCCCGCCAATTGCAGAAAGACATTTCCAATAATGCGCTGGACTTAAAGCGCAACCAAGCCAGTGGTGTTTTGAAGAAAGCGCGTACTGAGCTCAAGAACAACGATCTGGCGTCAGCTAAGGCAACATTGGCCGATGCAGCCAACCGCTACAAGGAAATCCAGCAGCTCTACGTATCCACTCACTAAGAGATGCCTGCGCCGACAGGCCGGCGTTTGAAGTGAAGCTGAAACCCTTGTCCGGAAGCCGGGCAAGGGTTTTTTTGTTGCTGTCAGGCCGTAAACATCAGAAAGCAGCATAATTATCTCAAGCCGGCTTTTCGCGGGCGGGCGACGGCTGAAGCCATCACCGCAGTGCAGCAAACCCGATGCTGGCCGCCAGCTTTGATAAAGTTGTTAGTGACCGCTAATGTCAATATACTTGTCCAATAACCATAGCTATTGTTTTGATATCTTATGATGGCCAATTAAATCAACAGCTTATATTCTATCTGCTCAGTATGAACGAGTTGACTGTCTTTATGAATTCCAGGGCTGCAATTATGAAAAAACTTTATCTCACCATTGCCTTTATCTTGCTTACGTCTGGTTGTTCGTTTCAAAAGCCGGATTATCTGAACATGATCAATGCGGCTGAACTAAACCAGATCATGCAGCGCGAGGATATATTCCTGGCGGATGTCCATATACCCGAACAGCCGCATATAAAAGGCACCGACCTTTTTATTCCTTACAACGAAATCGAGAAATACAAAGACAAACTGCCCAAAGACAAAAATACAGCCATTTATATCTATTGCAGAAGCGGTTCTATGGGAAATGCGGCGGCAAGATCCCTTCATGAATTGGGTTACCGTAACCTGTTCAATCTTGAGGGCGGCGCAGAGGCCTGGAAAAAAGCGGGTTTTGCTTTTCAATAAACGGCAAATGCGTCGTCTGGCTCATACTGTTCGATTCTGGCCGATAAAAATGGCTTTCGAGAAAGGCTTATCAGTTTTTTGGCGTGCGAGGCTATAAGCTGTGCTGATATACAATATTGGAATGTTTTTTAGCTTTTGCCGCACCTTCAACCATGCCCGGACTGATGATTGTCTATTTACTGTGTTTCAGCGTACTAACCGGAATCTTGTATCCCGCCAACAAAAATAAAAAGCCATTCGGAGTCCGGCAATACATAATTGTATCGGCCTGGGCTTTCGTGAGTCTGCAAGGTTGTCCGCTTATCGCCTCAGCAGAAGAGTACGATAGGGATTACCGATACTACGGAGACTACAGGGATTATAGCGGCTACGGTGGTGAGTATGATGGCAGAGAGTACGGCAACGGTTACAGTAGAGACCCCCGTACATATTCCGATAGAGACTACGGCGGGCGTTACAGCCGGGAGTACGGTAGCGCGCCGGCATTAAACGATGCCCGCCCTCCAGTTGGCATAAATGACTTTGAGAGGGAGCTTGTGCAATCGATTTATGCCAGCTGTTATCGCAGTCAGCGCGTATCGGTCGAAAACTACGGCGTACCTGAAAATTTGATCATGGACTACTGTAGCTGTGCCAGCAAAAATATGTATGGCCGCCTGAGTTATGAAGATTTTAAGCTGCTTGAGAAGATTCAAGGCACGGGAACGCCTCCGCCCCATGAGATCCAGCAAAAAATGGAGTTTGTCGCCATGACGTGCAGGAAGACTTCAATTGATAAAATGCCGCCGAGTGGTTTAGAAACAAGGGGGCGGATGCCCAATTGAAAAATCAGGGATAGATAGTTTTCTATCCCTGTAATCTTTTCAGAAAAGTCCGGTGTTTATCAGAGCCAGTTTTGATGACTTAAAGTTAACGTGGCGCTGGCTATCCAAACGGCTACTCGCCTTCTTCGTTCCGAAAAAGCCGAATCCAGAACGCTATCTCAGCGAGCAGTCCCGCAACGAAGAATGCAACAGCGCCCGAGGCGCCCCCAACGGCATACAATATGACTGCCGCCGCAAAACATGAGAATGTAATGATATGCCGCACTTGCGCTGTGCTCCTTGGCGTGGTCTGTTTATTAATCACAAAATTTCGACACATCTTCTCTATTTTTTCTCTTCAAGGCAAAAAAAGCTGCAGCGTCAGTCAGGCGCCGATTCTATTTTCGAGCTGTCAGTCCGCAGGCAAGCATCAACCGGAAGCAGACAGCGCGGGATAGCACAAATTCCTGAGTTAAGCGGCATAGAAAGCAAGCCCGCTTCAAAGAACAGTCAGGCCGCAACACGATATAGGCCGAGATGCAACGCACTGGGCGGCCGCCGCAAAGCCTTGGACATTACACGCGCCGCATACACGGCGGATCACATCCCGCCCATTCGGCAGAAAGCAGGCATGCCGGCAGCAGATGCCGATGGGAAATGGCACGGCTTCTGTTCAGCAAGGGGGTAATAAAGCAGAGCGTTCCGATAAGCGCGGCAAAACGTCGGCCGTAAGGAACGCTAGTGGAATTCAGGAGCGGCCCTGAACGTCCACTGGACGGCCAGATTGGCGAAGAAACCATCGCCCAGCTGGACCTGCTGGAACGGCTGTCCTCTGGGATTGACCGCGTCGCTGTGGTTCAGATCTTCGTAAATCGGCAAACCCACCGAGCCGCGCAATTTGAAATTGCCGCCGAAGGCGTTCAGGAAGCGCCAGTCGCCGACAAAGGCCAGGTTGGTGACCGTGCCGTCGCTGTTGCCGATCCTGAAGCCCTGATCTTCGCTTTTCTCGGTATAGCTGGCGTCCATTTCGATGCCCAGCATCAGATCGTAATTCGGCGTATAGTGCAGCGCCAGACCTACGGTAGCGGCATCGCCAAAGGCGTAATGCTCGTCATTTTCAGGATTGACCGTATACAGCGCCGACGTGTGCAGCCAGAAATTCTTCCAGCGCTGGGAATAGAGCAGGCCGCCGGTAAACGTCGCCGTATCCTTGCCCAGCTGCAGCGCAGGGCCTGTCGAGATGAGGTTCCTGCCCAGCGTCGGCGCCCGGTTGGCGCTGAACTGGCCTGTCGGCAGCGTCGTGCCGAGCAGTACGGTGACGAACTTGTTCCAGCGGGTGTTGCGCCAGAAGTTGTAGCGCCCTTCCAGGGTAATGTCGCCGATGCCGTTCTCCTCGCCGACCGTTTCGGTGATGCCGCCGGCCGTTTGGTTCAGCGTTCGGGTTCTTCTCTCGAACCAGGGCACGTTCGCAAACAGCGCCAGATTGTCGGTGGGCGAGTAGTTCACGATCACCGCCTGCTGATGGCCTTCGAACTGTTTCGGGGCGCGGGGCTGCGCGCTGTTGCCGCCGATGAACTCGCCAGGTTCGACGCTGTTGGAACCGATCTTGATCCGGTCTTTCTGCGTGTAGCCGTAGACCATGCCGACGCTGAAATTCCCTTTGCCCGGCGTCACGGCCGTGCGGATGCGGAAAGGCGCGGTCGTGCCTACCGGCGAAATGTCCGCATAGGCGGCAGTGAAATCGATCACGTCCCCGCCTTCCTTGGCGGCGAAGGCTTCCGCCTCGCCGCGGTCGGCGAAGGCGATGTAATTGGGCACCATGTCGGGAATGACCCGGCTGCCGAGGACATAGGTCGCCTCTTCCGCATCGATCAGCTTGCCGGACACCCAGTCATGCACCTTGACCGACTCGAAGGCCGACATGCCGCCGGCGTCGTTGATCTCGCGCAGCATGCAGGCTACGCCGCAGGTGTACTGCTTTTGGCCATCCTTAAAAACCAGTTCGGCGGCGCTTTTCCGGTACTGGTCTATATACATGCCGCAGACGCGGCAGCTGGGCCGCTCATGCTGTTCCTCGGCCGATACCCAGGCCGGCAGGAGCAGCTGGAAGAACACCGGCACGAGCCATGCCCTAGTACGCACTATCATAGAATCCTCCTTTATACAGGACAGTTGTAAAAAGCTTTTCATACTCCTCAATTCGGGCTTCCCCGGTCAGCTTCTCGCGCAGGACGCCTTCCTCGTCGAAAACGAAGGTGACCGGCAGGCCTATCACGCCGAACTGTCTGGCGGCCATGCCGTAATCCTCGGTCAGCATCGGATAAGTCAGGCCTTCGAATTGCCTGATCCGCTCGTCTCCGGCTGCGATGGGGCCTTCGTTGATCGCGATCGGCACGAATCCCTGATCTTGGTATTTCCGGTAAAAACGCTCCAGCGTCTGCAGCATCGCCTTGTCGCAAAAGCCGCAATCGAGGGACCAGAAGCGCACCAGAATGACTTTGCCTTTGAAATCATCGGGCAGCGCCACGGACTTGCCTCGGAAGTCCATCAGCGTGACGGCCGGCATCGCGTTGCCGATCTGCAATCCCGGCCGCTTGTCGCAGCCGCCGAGCGCCGCCAGCAAACCCAGCAGCCACAGCCAGCTGCGGGCTTTCATGAGCGCCGGTCCAGTGATTGGATAAGGGCTGGCGTCACCTCCTGAAAGCGCAGGATGGACCGGCCTTTATGGTCCTGCAAAAATTCCTGCGCCGATTCACGGTCCTTGAACGGCAGCAGTTCATGGCCCATCGGCCCCAGGACGTCCGAGCCGATCACATAAAAGGCCGATCTGGCCTCGACCAGCTCGACCTCGTAGTAATCGGTAACGTAAATGTCCTTGATCGCTTGGGGCGATTTGCCGGGCGTGTATTTGGCGGTATCGAAATAATGTTTGAACATGTCCTTGGCGCCGTCGTAAAAGTAGGCCGTGCCGTCCTGAAAGACGATTTGCGCGACCCATTTCGGATATTTGTAGACGAACATGCCGCACACGGGGCAGCGGTCGGATTTCTTGATGGTCACTTCGGGCTCGCCGCCATGGCCCGGCGCCATGATGAAAAACAGCGACAATAGAACCAGGCGGAGCATTGATCGGGCATAGTTTTTCATAGGCATCTTTTACATGATCAGGTTGGAAGAGACGATTTCATAAGTCACCAGCGCCGTGAACGCGGCATATAAAACCACCGAGGCCAGGGCCAGCCTGCGGATGAATCCGCCCAGCACGTTTTGCAGGCTCGGCACATGGCGGAAAGGAAGCAGCGCGCCGATGCCGATGCCCGCCACTACGGCGCCGAACAGCAGGATATAGAGCAGATAGCCGATATAGTCATATTCCTCCATGATGATGCAGAACGGGCAGTGATGGGTCGGCAGCTCATAGATATACAGCGAGATGAAGGAAACGATGGACACGAGGGCGACGGCGAAAACCAGCAGGCTGATCAAAGCATAGAGATAGCCGCCCTTCCCCTTGAAATAGAAATAAATCCCGGCCGCCAGCGTGCAGGCCATCGCCAGGTAGAAAACCCGCAGCATGGTCCGGGCAGGAAGCGCGGCGATTTCAGAACCCAGGCCGGAGGCGGTTTCCTCGGCGCTGAACAGGCTGCCGCAGCAGGACGTGATGACGTCCGCTTCCATGTTCAGGAAATAGGCGCTGGCCAGAACCGTCTCCAACACGATGAAAGGCGCGATGAACACCAGCAGCAGGTATTTTATTTTGATGAGCGGGTAGTCGTAGCCCTGGTTGTCGGCATAGTTCAGCACCAGCCAGATGCCCGCCAGGATAAAGTTGATGATTTTCAGCACCAGCGTCGGATAACCGAATTCATTGACATTGAGCGTGCCGGCCGCGCACATCGCGCCCACGAATAACGGGCACAGAACATCGGCCGTGAAGATATAAAGAAACAGGGACAGCAGCTGCAGGCCGAAAACAAACGTCAGCAGCGTCGAAATCAGATAGGTTTTCCGTTCCAGTATCAGCTGCAGTTCATCGCCGCTCCGGATGTCCCAGTGCCTGAGAATCTGCACGCCGTAATAGGACGCATACAGCACCATGAAGCTGACGATGCAGGACGCCAGCAGATTGGCGATAACGGTGGGATGCAGAATCACGTCAACTCGCCCTCGATCCTGCCGTCGCGGAGATTGACCACGCGGTCCACTATCGCGGCTTCATAAACCAGCGGATCGTGGCTGGTGATGATGACGGTCTTGCCCTCGGCCTTGAATTTTTCGATGATTTCCATGAAGCGGTAAGACAGCGTGGTATCGAGATGCGCCGTCGGCTCATCGGCGATGATGATGGCAGGGTCGTTGATCAGCGCCCGCACGATGGATGCGCGCTGGGCCTCGCCGCCGGACAGCCATTCCACCTTGGACGCCGACTTGCCGGCGATATTGAGATCGGCCAGCCCCTGCATGGCCTTCTTTTTCAGCTGCGAGCGCTTTTCCCCTAACGGGTAGGCCGGCAGCATGACGTTTTCCAGCACTGAAATGCCCTTGATCAGATTGGGCTGCTGGAAAATGAAGCCGAAAGTCTTGCGGCGGATATCGGTCAGGAAGCGTTCGGGCAGGCTGGTGATCTCGCGCCCGTTCAGATGCACCCGTCCCGCCGAGGGCCGGCTCATGCAACCGACGATACTCAGCAGCGTGGTTTTGCCCGAGCCGCTCGGGCCCTTGAGCACCGTGACCCTGTTCTGGGCAATCGTCAGGTTCACGCTGTTCAGCGCCGAAAATTCGCTGGGATTGCCGGCATTGAACACTTTTCTTACATTCACCAGTTCGATCATGGCTTATTCTCCGGTATGCCGCATGGCCGTGTCCGGATCGATGGTCGCGGCGCGCCAGGTCGGCACGATCGTCGCCACGGTATAAGGGACCACGGTCAGAAAGAACAGCGTGGTGAGCTGTTCGGCATTGATGAAAGGCGTCAGCATGAAATTCGGGTACAGGTTGGACCAGCCTTTCAGCGCCGGCTCGAACACCGGCGAGCCGGTAAAAAAGACATGGATGTAGGCCAGGATCACGCCGGTAAAGAACGCCGTCAGCGAGATCAGGGCGCCCTCCCAGAATTTCATCTGGATCACGTCCGAAGTCTCCCAGCCCACGGCCTTGAGGATGCCGATCTCCCGCCGTTCGCCGGCGCTCAGGCCCGAGGCCTTGTCCCAGGCGAAAATAACGAAGGCGAGCACGGCCGCCGAGAAGATGACGATCATCATGCCGCCGCGCCAGTTGAAGATCGAATCGTAGGTTCTCAGGATTTCATCGCGGACAATCGGCCGCGAATCATGCAGGCGCTGCCTGATTTTCGACGCCACCGTGCTCACCTCGCTGGGGTTTCTGACCGTCACCGCCACGTCGGTGACGTACTGCCTGTCGATGCCGAACAGTTTCCTGAAGTCTTCCTCGGTGATCAGCATCAGATCGGCGGAAACCAGCTCCGATTGCGAAGACAGCGTATCGGCGACTTTCAGGCTCATGAACATGCCATCGTAAACCCTGAAAGGCAGGTAATCGCCCTTGCCGATATCGCGGATGCGCGCGATGCCGTTGCCGATGATCAGCGAGCCCGGCTTCAGCGCCGCGCCGTTGAAGGCAAACAGGGGGGCTGGCGCGTCGGGCGCCAGCGGGTCGTCTGATTCGATCTCAACCGTTGCGGCCCGGCCTGTTCCGGCGCCGCCGTCAGGGATCGGCGGCGTCAGCAGCGTGTAATTGGCGCCGACCAGGCTGTCGAAATAATAGCCCCACAGCCGGCCTTCGATACGGGCCACGCCGCGTATTTTTTTGATGGCCTCGATGTCCCGGACCGGGAACAGATCGTGCCGCCCGGCCACCAGTTTCTGGACGATGATCTCAGGGGCCTCTTTCAGAATGATCGAGGCTTCCTTTTTGATCGAGTGCGTGAAGAACATCGTCGAGGCCAGAATGAACACGATCAGCGTATACAACGCCAGCAGGCCGAAGTTTTTCACTTTGCGGCGCAGCAGCGAGGAGATCGTGAAATCGATGATGTAGCGCTGTTTTTCAATCCATGCTCTCATTGGTTGGCTGTGATTCCTTGGGGTGGCTGGGTAAACGATCCGGATGGAAAATGCTCCAGGGACAAGGGATGGTCCTGAAACGGGGTGTTCAGGTCGGCCTGGGACAAATGCCGGGTGTAACGGGCGTCGGTAAACAGGCACAGGTCGGTCAGCCGCAGCGTTCTGACCAGCAAGGCCTTTTCGTTGATGATCCTGTATTGGGTATTTTTGCTGACAGCGGCATGCACGAGCAGCAAAGCCAGCACAACAACCTCAATCGACAGAAACCTGAAAAACAGGGAGGACTTTCTCATAGCGTCATGCTCATTCAGCCTCAGCGGGTATGGGTTGTACAGGACTTGCGCGTTTTGCTCTTCTGCCGCCGGTAGGGTACGCATTGCGTACCCTACGGCTCATCAAACCAAGGACCTGCGTCCTGGCACGATTTTTGGTCTACCTGAAGCTTATCATGAGCTCTCGGGATGAAAAAGCCGGTGAGACATTACGTCGCACCTGCCGGAACCGCTCTAAAATGCAGAAAGGAGGGCTGGCTTTTGCATCACTCGGTCCGCAGCGCCTCCAGCGGCTCCAGCCGGGCCGCTTTCATGGCCGGGGCCACGCCGGCGACGATGCCGATCAGCAGGGATACCAGGAACGCCGCCGCGGCATAGGTCCAGGCCAGCTGCACCGGCAAGGCGGGCAGGGTGGCCGCGATAAGCTGCACCGCGGCGATGCCGGCCAGCACGCCGACCAGTCCGCCGGCCGCGCTCAAAGCCAGCGCCTCGGCCAGAAACAACCGGAAGATCGTGCGCCGCTCCGCGCCGATGGCCCGCAGCAAGCCGATTTCCGAAGTCCTTTCCGACACCGCGATGGTCATGATGGTCAGGATGCCGACCGAGCCGACCAGCAGCGAAATGCTGCCCAGCGCCGCCACGGCCAGGGTCAGGATATTCAGGATCGAATCCATCTTTGCCAGCATCTGGTTCTGCGTCACGATCGTGAAATCCTCCAGGCCGTGCCGCGCGATCAGCAGCCTTTTGATGGCTTTTTCCAGGCGCGCGACCGGGGCATTGCTTTCATAAAGAATGTCGATTTCCATGAGGCTTTCGCGGTCGAACAGCGCCAGCGCCTTGGCGGCCGGAATGTAAAGCGTGTCGTCCATGTCGAAGCCCAGCAGCTGGCCCTTGCTTTCCATGACGCCGATCACGAGATAGCGGTCGGTGCCGACGCGGATGCGCTGGCCCAGCGGGCTGCCTGTGCCGAACAGCTCCCGCGCCAGCTTATGGCCGAGGACGGCCAGTGCGCGTGGGTTATCCTGCTCGCCGGCAGGCAGGAAGCTGCCCAAGGCGACTTTGATCCGCCAGACCACCGGCACGGCCGAGCCGACGCCCAGCACGTTCGTGCGCCGCTGTTTGTTGCCGGCTTCGACGCGGGCGTTGCCCTGCACGAGCGGCGAGACGGCAAGCACGTCGTCCAGTCGCTCCAGGCTGCCGGCATCGGCCAGCGACAAGGGGCGCACGGTGCTGATCGTGGCGCCGGACAGGCCGAAAGTCGTGGTCTTGCCGGGAAAGACTGCGATCAGGTTGGTGCCGAACTGGGTAAATTCGCTCAGCACGAAGGCATGGATGCCGCGGCCGATCGAAGTCAGTATCACGACCGCGGCGATGCCGATGATCAGCCCTAAGGCCGTCAGGCCCGAACGCAGCTTGTGGCTGATGACGGTCCGGTACGACAAGGCGATCAGGTCGACGGTGCGCATGGTTACCTCCTCGCCAGGGCGGCCACGGGGTCGAGGCGCGCGGCCTTCCGGGCCGGCAGCACGCCGAACACGAGTCCCGTGAACAGGGACACGCCCAGCGCCGCCAGCAGCGCCCAGACCGGCAGGATGAACGGGAAGTTGGGATACAGTGCCTGCAGCACCCACAGCGTGAGCCGCCCCAGTACGACGCCCAGGATTGCGCCAGCCAGCGACAGCAGCGCCGCCTCGGTCAGAAACAGCGCGATCAGCTGGCGTCTGGTGGCGCCCAGCGCTTTCAGCAGGCCGATCTCGGCCGTCCGCTGCGTGACGCTGACCAGCATGACGTTCATGACCAGCACGCCGGCCACGGCCAGGCTGATGCCGGCGATGCTGGCCACGGTCAGGGTCAGCGCGGTCAGTATCTTGTCGAACGTGCTGACGACGCTGTCCTGCGTGATCAGCGTGATATCGTCCTCGCCTTCGTGCCGGGCCTTGATGATGGTTCTGATGTCCTCGGCGGCCTGAACCATGGCCTCCTTGGATTTGGTCTCGACCAGAATCCGAAACAGCGAGCTGCTATCGAACAGCGCCTGCGCCGAAGCGACCGGAATGATGACGATTTCATCGAAATCGGTGCCGATGGACTGGCCTTCCGACGCCAGCACCCCGACCACGCGGAAACGGCGGTCATTGATGCGCAGCCATTCGCCGACCGCCGGCTTGCTGGGGAACAGCTGCTCGCGTATGGTCTGGCCGATTACGCAGACCGACAGGGCTTTGTCGGGCTCCGCTTCCGGCAGGAAGCGGCCCTGCGCCATGCTCAGATGACGCACGCGGATCAGGGCATGCGTCGAACCGAGGATATTGGTTTCGCGCTCCAGGCCTTCCGCCGAAACCGGCGCGGAGCCGACCGTTACCGGCGCGATGGCGGCCACATGCGGGCTTCTGAGCAGGGCATAGGCATCGTCCAGCGTCAGGTCGCGGGGCGTCTCGCCGAACATCGGCGGCGCGGCGCCCGTCGTTTCGGTGCGTCCCGGCAGAACGATGACCAGATGCGTGCCCAGCGATTCGAACTCATTGATGATATAAAGGCGGGCGCTTTCGCCCAAGGCGGTCAGCACCGTCACGGAAGCCACGCCGATGCTCATCGCCAGGATAATCAGGGTGGCGCGCAGGCGTTGCGCCCGGATCGCGCCAAAAGCATGAATTAAGGTGTCTTTGAAAAACATGGGCTAACTCCTGTGGCCTTGGCCGTCCGCGCACAGGCATGAACGGCCAATCAAGGGTAGCCTAACCGAACTGCGGCCGGTTAAAAAGTGATTTTGCCGTAAACGGTCGCGTAGGCGGCGTTATCGCGCAGTTTTTTGTAGACGACCTGCGGATACCACCTACCTGATACCGAAGGTACCGCCGTTATCAAGTCGGCTTTCTGGCCCGGAAGCAGGCTTCAGCTGGTCACTGTCCTTGGCGCCGGCACGGCCGGCAGCCCGGCCGTCTCAATTACTCTACAAATGCCTTGCAAAAGCAGGGCTGGGATTACATGCGGTCGCGTCTCATGACCAGCGCCGGCCCGCCCTGGGTGGCGGCATAACGCTGCTTGATGGCCTGCGCCAGCTGATGCACGGCCATGGCATACTTGTCGCTGTTGTTGTAACGCTTGATCACCTTGAAATTGGGATAAACCTGCCAGAATTCGTTGCCTTCATAAGTGCTCAGGGCAATGGTCGAGGCGTTGTTGCGGCCATGAGCCTGATGCGCGACGGGTTTGCTGGGCTGCCAGCCGCTGCGCGAGAAATAATGCGCGACGCTGCCGATCGCATCATGCTGATTCCACAGATTGCGCACGCCGTTGTTATCGAAATCGACAGCCAGGCGGCGGAAGCTGCTCGGCATGAACTGCCCCAGACCCATGGCCCCGGCCCAGGACCCGACCGGCTCAAAAGGCTCGAAGCCTTCCTCGCGAGTCATGAGCAGGAAGTTTTCCAGTTCCGTGGCAAAAAACGAGGCGCGTCTCTCGGTATCGAACGCCAAAGTAGCCAGGGCATTGAAAATGCAGGTCTTGCCGATGTTGCGACCGAAATAGGTCTCGACGCCGATGATGGCGACGATATATTCGGGATCGACGCCATAAGTGGCGCTGGCTCTCTGGATCACGTCGGCATTTTCAGCCCAGAACTCGGCGCCATGGGTGATATGCTCATTGGTCAAAAATTTACTGCGGTAGCGCGACCAGCTGCCCGGTTTCGGGATACTGGGGCCGGAGCTGGGACCTTTCTGGGCATTTTCAAGGCGGATCACGGAATCCAGGCGCGTGGCCTGCGAGAACAGGGCGTTCAGATACTTTTCCGAGAAACCGTGTTTTTGCACCATGTGCCGGATAAAGGTATGCACGGGTTGGGAGTAAGCGTAAATCCCGGTCAATGCATCGGCTGAATGGACGGGGGAGGACGTGGCTTTTCGGTAGGGTTGAAGCGGCGGGATTGTGTTTTTTCCCGTTACGTTGGGCTGGGATGGAACCCGGTTCTGCGGCTTCATAGAGCCCAGCGTATCGGAGCGGTAATTCTCCGTATCACTGGCACAGCCGACAAGCAGCAAGGTCAAAGCCAGTTTGGCTGCCCTTTTAAAAACTACATTTATTGTTAACATGATTTTTGTCTTCTTATTGATTAGCGGTCCCCATTAAAAGAGCACCATTACTCCATACGGCACGGAAAATCCGTCCCGGCTCCAATTAATAGAGATAGGCCTGCGCTAACGCAGCTTGATCCCTAAGCTAATTATTGGCTATTTCATCGGTATTGTTAAGCCCGCGCTGCAAAAAAATACCCGATCGCAATGCTGTCCGATTAATTGCGCAGCTTTGCCCGACAGGTCGGCAAACCGCCGCGCCAAAGGATTGTCGGGAATGATGCCGAGCCCGACTTCATTGTGCACCAGCACCATATCGCACGGCAGATTCAGCACCGCTTCCAGTTCATTCAGGATATCGGCTTCGCGGTATTCGTGATGCAGCATGTTGTTGAGCCACATCGATACGCATTCGATCAGCACGGGCTTGCGGCAATCCTTCAGTATCTCGAACAGCTTTACGGGTTCTTCCAAGGTGTCAAAAAAATCCTGGCGGCGCCGCCGGTGGATGGCGATGCGCGCCCGCATCTCGTCGTCGAAAAACTCGGTCGTGGCCAGATAATAAGGTTTGAGGCCATTGGCCTGCTGCAAGATATAGGTTTCGGCCAGCCGGGATTTGCCGCTTTTGACCCCGCCGATGAAAAGCGTCTTCATGCCAGCAAGGCTCCCGCTGCCAGGATTCCCAGCACGATAAAATCAATGCCCGTTTTCATATTTAATGCCTGTTTCAGTGTCGTTTGGTTGACCGGGTTGACGGCAGAGCCCAATACCGGCTTGTGCTTGATGCGGCCATGATAGCTGGCATCGCCCCCTAGCGCCACGCCTAACGCGCCGGCCATGGCCGCGATCGGGAAACCGGCATTCGGGCTTTCGAGCTTGCCGCCGTCGCGCCGGCAGCACTGCCAGGCCCGTCGTCTGTCGTCGGCCAGCGCAATGATCAGCAGCGCCGTCAGCCGGGCCGGCAGGTAATTGGCGACATCGTCCAGCCGGGCCGCCATCTTGCCGAAGTAAAAATAGCGCTCGGTCTTGTAGCCGATCATCGAATCCAGCGTGTTGACGGCTTTATAGACGGCGATGCCGGGCAGCCCGAACAGGACCAGATAGAACAGCGGAGCGATGACGCCGTCGCTGAGGTTTTCGGCCCAGGTTTCCAGCGCGGCTTTATGGATCTCCGTTTCGGTCATGGCCTGCGTATCGCGGCTGACCAGATAGCTCAATGCCTGCCTGGGATTTTCGGTCGTCAGCAGTCCGGCAACGCTGGCGTGCAGCATGTGCATGGCCAGGCCGGTCGAAGCCGGCACGGCCAATATCGGCAAAGACAGCCAGGGCGGCAGCCAGCCGGCCAGATAAGCCAGCATGGTCGCTATCAACAGCGACAGCGCCAGCAGGCTGACCACGAGCAGGGCGCCGGTCATGATGCGGTCGCGGTAAAACCGCCGCTCGAAGGCCGAAATGAAATCGCCCATCCACATCACGGGATGCTTGCCGGGCAGCTCGCCGATGGCCAAATCGATCAGATAGGCCAGCAAGGCCAGTTCAAAATACATCGGTCAGCCTTGCATAAATGTAGGGTACGCACTGCGTACCTTTTTCAAAGCGGTTTTCTGAATCAAATTTCCAGAAGGTACGCGATGCGTACCCTACACAACGGATTTTTATAGCCATATCAATTCTGCAACGCCGCCAGAATCGCCGCTATATCCAGCTGCTGCGCGACCATGTCGGAAAAGCCCTGTATTTCGGCTTCACGGTAGGCTTCATAGTTGTAGCCCCGGTAGGCCGGATTGATGGCTTTGAGATAAGCCGTGCGAAAATCGTCATTATCGAAGATGCCATGCACATGGGTGCCGGCGACGTTTTCCTGCCGATGCGCCAAAGGATAATTGGCCATGCGGCCGCAATGAATCTCATAGCCTTTGATGGCCGGGCATGAAAACAGATCGTATTGCCCGCGCTTGAGGATTTTCGGGGTTTTATAGACCACCGTATCATCGAACAGCGCCAGGCCTGTTTCGCTGCCGGCAATTTCATGCTCAAGGGCATCGGGATCATGCAAAGTCTTGCAGAACATCTGATAGCCGCCGCAGATGCCGAACACCGGTTTTTTAAGCCGCCGGATCTCATCGAACAAGCCCTGGGCTTTCAGCCAGTGCAGGTCGCGGATCACGGTCTTGCTGCCCGGCAGCAGCACCATATCGAACTCGGCCAGCGGCCGGTAGGCCTGGATCAGCTCCACATGCACTTCGGCATCGGCCATCAGCGCATCGAGGTCATTGTAGTTGGCCAGGCCCGGGTAGGCGATCACGGCGGCGCGGATTTTGACATCATTCAGCCGCTGCCGGTAATTCTGCAGCGACTGCGAGTCTTCCATGTCGATATTGAGCGACTGGAAAGGCAGCACGCCCAGCACGGGCACGCCGAAACGCTCGCGGATGATCTTTTCGCCCTCGTCGAAAAAGCGCCGGTCGCCGCGGAATTTGTTGACGACGACGCCGATCAGGTTGGCGCGCATGGCCGGGTCCATCAGTTCCAGCGTGCCGTAAATCGACGCAAACACGCCGCCGCGCTCGATGTCCGCGACCAGGATGTTTTTGGTATTGAAAGTCTTGGCGATGAAGGTGTTCGACAGATCCTTATTGAGCAGATTCAGCTCCACGGGCGAGCCCGCGCCTTCGGCGACGATCAGGTCATAGGATTGCTGCAAGGTCGAAAACGCCTGCCAGACCTGTTGTTTCAGATTATCGATCTCATTGTAATAATCAGAGATCGACTCGTTTTTGTAAACCTGGCCGTTGACGATGACCTGCACGCAGCCGTTGCCGTGCGACTTGAGCAGCACCGGATTGAACAGCACGCTGGGTTCGACGCGCGCGGCCTCGGCCTGCAGGCATTGGGCGCGCGAAATCTCGCCGCCTTCCTGCGTGACAGCCGAATTGTTCGAGACGTTCTGCGCCTTGAACGGCGCAACGCGCAGGCCGCGGTCGGCAAAAATGCGGCACAGGGCCGTGACCAGCGTAGTCTTGCCGGCATCCGAACTGGTGCCGAAAACTGCTAAGGGTTTCATTTCAATAATCGCCTAGTATTTTCAACGCAGCAGCGGTAGTCTGGGTTGATAAACCCGGCATTTCGGGCTACCCATGCCGGGTTTCCGCTAAAGCTCCAACCCAGCCTACACTTGCTTCGTGATCTTCGTGGTTAATATTAAAGTTCAGAGGTTATCGTATTCAGGCATCGCGCCAGCTCGGCAATCGCCCGTTCGTCCTTGACGGCGAAGCGCACATGATAGCGTGTCAGTCCGGCAAAACTATCGCAGACGCGGATCAAAATGCGCGATGGCGCGAGTTTCTCCTGTAATTGATAGCCGTCCATACCGGCCAACTCCGCCAGCAGGAAATTGGCCTGCCCTTCATAAATCCGCCGGAACAGGCCGCAGTCCGACAGGGCCTGATGCAACTGCTCGCGCAGTTGGCGGGTCTGCCGGCGGGTCTGCCCGATAAAAACCGTATTGGCCAGCGCCTGCTGCATGTAGGCCATATCAAGGCTGGACAGTTTCCAGGCCGGCTCCAGGCCTTTCAGCGCATTGATCGCCGGGCTTGCCGCCATGACAAAGCCGATGCGGATGCCCGCGCAGCCGTAAAACTTGCTCAGCGACTTGATCAGGTAGAGCTTGTCGTAATCTGCGATATAGCCGGCGATTGATTCAGTATCGCAGAAATCCAGAAACGACTCGTCGATGATAACCGTACAGTCGGCGGCCTGCCATTTGGCCAGCCAGTCCTTCAGATCATAAAGACACCCATCCGGCGTGGACGGATTCACGAAAATGATCGTGCTGCCTCTGGGAATCTCGGCATTCGGATTGGCAAATCGATCGACACTATGCAGCCGGCAGCCGAGCTCGCCGGCGATATGCGCATATTCGCCATAAAGCGGCGCGTACAGCACCAGATCGTCGGGCTTTAGAAAGCGCAGCAAGGCAAAAATGGCCGCGCTGGCGCCGTTGAAGACTTCGATGTCGGCGCCGGACGGACAAGGGTAGCGCTGCTTCAGTGCTTGTTTCAGCTGGCTGTAATGCGGATCGGCATAGGGACCGAGCTGAACCTGCAGCAGGCAGTCCAGCGTGACCGCCTGCTGCGGGTTGATATTGGCCGAGAAATCCAGCACCTGCTCAGGCAGGCAGCCCAGATCCTGGGCGAACCGGTAAATATTGCCGCCGTGCTTCATTAATAAACTGATGTCATGCAATGGATAAAAATTTTACCACGAAGGTTATGAAGCGTAGGGCACGCACCGCCTACCTTTTGGGAGTCTGGTGCGTCAAAAAAATTTTGAGAATGGTACGCGGTGCTTACCCTACAAAGCTTGTTTATAAGTTGATGTAGTCAATATAAGTATATTCGTCGCTGTGCCGCAGTTTATGCACGGAGCCGGCATCGATGCGCAACTGAAACGAGTTGGCCAGCGGTATATTCAGGGCGCGCGCCAGCAGGGCGCGAATCACGCCCGCATGGGTGATGACCAGCACCTGTTCAGCCTTGACGGAGGATAGATCCCGCCAGAAACTGTCCGCGCGCGCGTACAGGTCTTCGAAATTCTCGCCGTTGGGCGGTGCGGCCTTAACAAAATCATTGGTCCAGTTCTGCATGGCATCGGGGGCGATATCGTCGAAGCGCAGCCCTTCCCAGTCGCCGAAATGCAGCTCCTTCAGGCGCTCATCGGTGGTCACGGTTGTCGAGAAAGTCTTGGCCAGCTCCAGGCAACGCGTCAGCGGGCTGCTGAACACCTTGCAATCGGCATCGAACTCGGGCAGCTTGTCATGCAGATCCTGGGCTTCGTCGTTAAAACTGTCGGCCAGGCCGACATCGCTGTGGCCGTAGCAAAGCCCCGGGTCCGCGGCGGTGTTGGTGTGGCGAATCAGATAAATGTCCATAAGGTACTCATACTTAAATAAAAAATGGTTTCAGCGAGCTGCTGGCTGGCGCCGAGGCAATCGCCGGTGTAGCCGCCGATACGGCGGTAAAAATAACGGCCCAGCAGCCCGTTGACGGCCAGCACGGGCAGGATCGCCAGCCAGCAGATGGCCGGCAGCAATAATAAAGGTAATAAAGCCAGGCTCCCGGCAAACAGCAGATTGTTGCCAGAGGGCCTGAAAACGGCGGCGCCGGCCTTGTTGTCGTCGATGCGCGCGTAATCGTAACGGCGCATGACCAGCAGGGGCAGCAGCCGGCTGAAGCTGTGCCCGGACAGCAATAACAAGGGCACGGCGGCCGCCGGCAGCGCGCCAAGCACGCTGATCTTCAGCGCCAGCAGCAGCAACAGGCCGAGCGCACCATAAGTGCCGGTCCTCGGGTCTTTCATGATCTCCAGAATGCGTGGTTTGTCGAAGCCCGCGCCGAAGCCGTCGCAGACATCGGCGAAGCCGTCTTCATGGAAGGCGCCCGTAACAAGAATGCCCGCAACAAGGGCCACGATGGCTGCTGTCTGCTGCGGCCACAGCCAATCGGCCAGATAAAAGCTCAATGCAGATAGGCCCCCGACCAGCCAGCCGACCAGCGGCAGATAAACCGCGGCTTCCGGCAGTTGCTTATAGTCCAGCGCTTGGGGCGCGGGCAGGCGCGTGTAGAAACCGAGGGCCAGCAGGAAAAGTCTTGGATGGGGCATGACTGTCTTTCAGACTGTCCAGTCTTCGGTAGTTAAATCTGCAAAAACAGTTTGGATATCGGTAAAAATTTTGTCGGCGCTGACCAGCATGCAGTTTTCCGTGATTGCGGTCGAGATCATCATCAAGTCTATATTGTGTTTTTTAAGATTCTCTTGATTGAGGTTACGCAAATCCTTGATGGATTTTTTCAACAGACCGAAAAGCTCAGCTCCTTGGGGGGTTAAGGGTAAGCAGCAAAAATCTTTTTGCACTTGAATGATTTTTTGCCGGATACGGACTTTTTTACTTTCCGGCGCATTGGCGAAACCATATTCAAATTCATAGAGCGACAGTATCGAAAAACAGACTTTGTCGGCATCGGTGAGCGTCGACAGGCGCTGCAGAATTTTAGGGTGCGCCGGGGCCGATGCGTTATAAAGGTCTGAAATTGTATTGGAGTCGAGTAAATAATTCATTCGGATTTAAAGGCAAAATCTTGCTTGAATTCTTCCATATCCTGCTTGAATTGCTCGGTATGCTCTTCCAGATCAATAGGGTTTTCGGCAATGCGTTCGGCAAGTTGGGCCCATTTTGATGGTTTTTGCTGTGCTTCCAGAGCGCGACGGATGGCTTCATAAATGAATTGGTCAGGATTCGGTAAATGGTTGATTTCTTCAACCATTTCATGTGGTAAATTGATAATGTGCTGCATGGCTTTATGCTCCGGTTACGCAATTGTATAGTCGATGGTCAATAGGATGCGAAACTCAGAAAGGAATTCACTGCCAGATTAACCTATTGATGGAACTTATTAAAGTTTCCGTTGCGTATTAATTATTTTTAATGATCGACCCCGGCCTCATCAAATGAAGCCATTTCATTCAGCATCAGCACGGCCGATTGCAGCAGAGGGAAGGCCAGAGCAATGCCGGAACCTTCGCCGAGTCGCAGATCCAGATTGATGAGCGCCCGGGCATTGAAATGCTTCAGCAGCGCCTGATGGCCCTGTTCACGCGAGACATGGCTGAACACGCAATAATCCAGCACCTGCGGATGCAGCCGGCTGGCCACGAGCAGGGCGCTGCTGGCGATGAAGCCGTCAACCGGAATCAGCATGCCCAGCTCGGCCGCTTTCAGGTAGGCGCCCGTCATCATGGCGATCTCGAAGCCGCCGAATGTCGCCAATACGGCTAGCGGTTCGGCGATGTCCGGATGCCGGTCCAGCGCCTGCTGCAGTACAGAAACCTTATTGCGCAGCTGCTCGTCGTTCAGGCCGGTGCCGCGGCCTGCGCATTGCTCCAATGGCACGCCCGTCAGCACATGCATGAGCAAGGCGGCGGACGAGGTGTTGCCGATGCCCATTTCGCCGAAGCCGATGCAGTTGCAGCCTAGCCTGTGCTGCCTTGACACGATTTCCGCGCCCGCTTGCAGCGCTTCCAGGCATTGCTGGCCGGTCATGGCGGGCTCCGTCAGGAAATTGCGCGTGCCCTTGGCGATCTTGGCGCTGATCAAGGCGGTATGGCTGTCCAGATCGGCATTGACGCCGGCATCGACCACCAGCAGTTCCATACTGTGCTGGCGCGCGAACACGCTGATTGCCGCGCCGCCGGCCAGGAAATTGGCGACCATTTGCGCGGTCACGGCCTGCGGATAGGCGCTGACGCCGGCTTCGGCAATGCCATGATCGCCCGCGAAAATGATGAGGCAGGGCTTGTTCAGGCGGGGCGTGAGGCTGTTCTGGATCAGGCCGATCTGCAGCGCCAATGTTTCGAGATGGCCCAGCGCGCCCAGCGGCTTGATCTTCTGGTCGATTTTATGCAGCAGGGCAGGACGAAGCGCTGACGAGAGCGGGGCGATGGAAAAATTTAGCGGCACGGTGTATTCCAGGTATTTTCAAACAATAAAGTGTCCAGGTCTTTGCGCTCGGCCCAGTGCGCCTGTTCCAGCATCGGCTTGTCGTAGAATTCGGCGACATGGCCCAGGCACAGGATCGCTACGGGCTGGCTGTCTTCGGGCATTCTCAGCAGAGTCTTTACAGGCTCGGGCTCGAACATGGACACCCAGCCCAGCCCCAGACCTTCCGCCCTGGCCGCCAGCCACAGGTTTTGTATCGCGCAGGCTAGTGACGCCAGATCCATGTCCGGCAGCGTGCGCCGGCCGAAGACATATTGTCCGCGCCGCTCGCACAAGGCGGCCACCAGCAGGACCGCGCATTCGCGTATGCCTTCCACCTTCAGCTTCATGAATTCGTCTTCGCGCTCGCCCAAAGCCTGGGCCGTATTGATGCGTTCCTGCTCGACCAGCGCGTGCAGCGCCAGGCGCAGATCGGGAACGCTGATGCGTACAAATCGCCAAGGCTGCATGAAGCCGACGCTGGGCGCATGGTGCGCGGCCTGCAGCAGACGCTTCAGGACTTCGGGATCGACCGGGTCGGGCAGGAAGTGGCGCATATCGCGGCGCTCGTAGATGGCGCGGTAGACGGCGGCGATTTCGTCGTCGGTGTAACGGTGTCGGGTCATGGTACTAATTAAATTTAAGCGCCGGATGTGGGGCGGCTTCGCCTGAAGCGCCTACTGTTGGCAGGCGCCTATTATCGCCCAGAATACATAGATGAGTCTAAATAACTAGAAAGTTTTTGTAGGGTACGCATCGCGTACCTTTTTCAAACTATTGATTTATTGCGGCTTTGAAAAGGTACGCGATGCGTACCCTACGATGCTTTTAGCGGCGGTAGGCTGGGTTGCTAAACCCAGCATTTCGGAGCCGCCGATGCCGGGTTTCCGCTAAAGCTCCAGCCCAGCCTACACAGGCTAAAAAAGATAGGGATGGGCCGCCTGAAACCCATGCACTTTGGCTTTCGGATTGAAAACCGGCGGCTGCCAGTCTTTGTTTTCCTGACCGGCCAGGAATCCGGCAAGCCATAAGGCCTGATTGCGGATCGGCAGAATGAATGCGTACAGCTTGCCATTCGGCAGTTCGGCGACATCGCCGAGCGCGTAGATATGCTCGTCCGAGGTTTGCAGCCGCTGGTTGACCTTGATGCCGCGGCCAATCTCCAACCCCGCCTGTTCTGCCAGTTCCGTGCGCGGCTTGAAGCCGGTGGCTACGAGCACGGCATCGAAAGCGGTCGATACGCCGGTTTCGACGCAGACTTTATCGCCCTGCTTTGAAAAGCCCTGCACGGATTGATTGAGCAGCACCGCTACGCCCGAATCCTGCATGACGTTCAGCAGCGTGACCGAATCCTCCGGGACCAACTGGCGCTCCATGAGTCGGTCCGCGGCATGATACAGCGTCACCGGATCGCCCGAGGCGGCCAGATCGGAAGCCACTTCGCAGCCGATCAGGCCGCCGCCGATCACGCCCCAGGCCGGCCACCGGTTCCGGTCCAGAAAGCCCTGCCGGAACCGGCGCAGTTTTTTCAGATCGACCAGATTGTTCAGGCAGAAAAACAAGTCGCGGTAAGGCCTGAACGGCGGCGGGATGAAGGCCGCGGAGCCTTGCGCCAGGATCAGCTTGTCGTAGGGCAGCACAGATTCCTGATCCGGCCCTTTGACGGCTACGGTCCGGTCGCCCCGGTTGATGGCCGTGACCTCGGCGGCGCTAATAATGTCGATATTCTCGTCGCGCAGCTTGTCGAAGGGCTTCAGGATGATGGACTGCTCGATGTTTTCGGTACTGAAACCGCGCGACAGCAGCGGCCGCGAATAATAGCCGTCGTCTTCGCGTGTGATCAGCGTAATCTGCGCGTCGGCCTGCAGCGACCGGTATTTTTCCGCGAAGCTGACGCCGCCCACGCCGGAGCCAATGATGACGATACGCATTGACTTACGCCATCAGCTGGTAAGCGCTTTTCTCGGCCCCGCACTCAGGACAGCGCCAGTCGTCGGGGATGTCCTCGAAGCGCGTGCCCGGCTGGACGCCTGTATCAGGGTCGCCTTCGGCCTCATCATAAATATGGCCGCAAACGCTGCATTGGTATTTTTTAAAGTCAGACATAGCCATTCCTCATTCATCGGTTAAAAAAGTCTTTCACAACTCTGACTGTAGCACATCATTTTTAGTTTAGCTTTTTTTAAACGGCAGATAGGCCGCCGCATCCTGCTTGTAAAGCGCCACCGATTCCCGTTCCTCGGCCAGAAAGTGTTCCACGGCCTCGGCAAAGCGGGTATCCTGAAGCCAGTGCGCCGACCAGGTCGTGACCGGCTCGAAGCCGCGCGCGATCTTGTGCTCGCCTTGCGCGCCGGAATCGAAGCGTTTCAGTCCGCGTTCGATGCAATACTCCAGTCCCTGATAGTAACAGGCTTCAAAATGCAGGCCGCTGTATTCTTCATGGCTCTTATTGGATTCCGGGGAGATACCCAAGCATTGTTGACTCCTTGAATTTGAGGTTCAGTATCGCCATATAGGACGGATGATTACCTTACCTCAACTATTAGACAACGCCAAA